>JAOZTW010000364.1 GCA_029938985.1 Bacteroidales bacterium
TTTTTGTAAATACTTGTTAATCATACCAACACTGTTTTGTAGGGACTATCAATTAAATGATTGGGTTTTTTTTCAGGCAGGTGCTTTTTGGGATAGTCCATGCAATATGAATTTTTTGAATGAGAAAAAATATATGACAGAATTAAGTGAGATATTATTATTTTTAACAAAACAAAACTAAAAATTTTTTATTTAGTGAAAATGAAATAATAAGTAACTAATAGGATACGCCGTTTTTTTGTTCTTCTATTATTTAAACAAATCTGCAAATAGCAAGCTATTTAATAATATTTTTTAAATTTTAAAAAGGGCAAAATAAACAAGTAGATTGGGCTTAGTTATTTTTTCTTTTTCAGTTAAAACCATTTCTAATTAATGAATTAATTTTTTTTAACAGACAAATGACCTTACTATCAAAATATTTTTATAGTTTTGCGAATTATTTATAATCTATAAACTATATTTTTAAAAACAAATATTTAGTTCTAAATCTTTAATTATTAACATACCTATTATGAGAAAGTTCATTTTTCTATTACTCGCAAATTTTATTATTTTATCAAGTTTTGCCCAAGTTGATTTTACCAATCCTAAAAAATATCAAATTGAAAAAATTAATATTACAGGAATTGAATATCTTAGCGAAGACGCTTTAGTTTTATTATCTGGCTTACAGGTTGGTCAAATAATAAAAATCCCTGGTGATGCAATTTCGGAATCTATCGAAAAATTGTGGGAACAAAATCTGTTTTCAGATGTTCAAATATCTTTTGTTATTAGCTCCAAAGATATGGTGGAAATAATAATTGCTCTGCAAGAACAGCCACGATTAAATAACACTTATTTCCTTGGAATAAAAAAATCTCAAATAAAAGATTTAGAGGAACAACTGAATCTAAAACCAGGACGAAAGCTGACTGACAATATTTTAAGTAAATCTAAAAATATTATTAAAGATTATTACTCCGACAAAGGTTTTCCTAACACGGTAGTAACATTTTCGATGAAAGATGATACTACAATGCAAAATATGGTAAACCTATATGTTGATATTGATAAACAAAATAAAATTAAAATCGAAGAATTTATTATTAGAGGTAATACCGAATTTTCGAATAATAAAATTAAAAGAATTTTTAAAGAAACTAAGAAAAAGAATTTTTTTAGAGTATGGAAACCATCAAAATACATTGAAGAAAGTTTTAAAGAAGATAAAAAACTTCTTATTGCAAAATACAACAAAGCAGGTTATAGAGATGCAAGAATACTGGAAGATTCAATTTATCCTGTAGAAAGTGGAATGTTGAATATGTATTTAAAAATACATGAAGGAAACAAATATTATTATCGTTCTATTAATTGGGTTGGTAACACTAAATATACATCAGAACAACTGTCGCAAATTTTGGATATAAATACTGGCGATATTTATAATCAAGAACGATTGGACAACAGACTAATAATGGCAGAAGATGCTGTTGGTAATCTTTACTTAGACGATGGTTATTTATTTTATCAAGCAATACCAAGAGAGAAACGAATTGAAAACGATTCGGTTGATTTAGAAATAATTATAATAGAAGGTGAGCAAGCAAGAATAAACAGAATAATACTAACAGGAAACACCAGAACAAACGACCATGTTGCTTTACGAGAACTTAGAACCCTCCCAGGAGAATTATTTAGCAAAAGCGATATTATTCGTTCGGTTAGAGAGTTGGCTCAAATAGGAAATTTTGACCCAGAGCAACTTGTACCTACACCTGTGCCAAACCAAGCTGCTGGTAATGTTGATATTGAATATGCTGTTATAGAAAAATCAAATGATATGTTTGAACTTTCGGGAGGCTGGGGAATGATAGGTTTTGTGGGACGTGTGGGTGTGAAGTTTAATAACTTTTCGGTTCGAAACATCACAAATCCAAAAGCATGGGCTCCATTGCCTATGGGAGATGGACAACAATTAAGCCTTTCTGCAAATATTGGAGCAAGTAATTATCAGCTTTATAGTATTTCGTTTGTAGAGCCATGGTTAGGTGGTAAAAAACCAAGGTCTCTTTCGGCTTCGTTGTATTATAACTTAATGTCTAATGGGGTAACAAAAAAACAAGCTAATACTTATGACGACTATGTGCGTAACACAATGCAAATGTATGGTGCTTCTATTGGAATAGGCGAACGACTAAAATGGCCTGATGATTATTTTATGGGACAATTAGAATTAAGCTATCAAAGATATTATATTGACGGACTTACAAACTATATTGAAGTAGCAAGTGGTGCATATAATATTTTGAGTTTAAATACTACATTATCAAGAAATTCAATTGATAATCCGCTTTATTCAAGACGAGGTTCTAACCTATCAGCAAGTTTTAAAATAACTCCACCGTATTCAACAATTTCGTCATTATTTGTAGATAAAGATTGGAAAAACCTACCTGAGCAAGATAAGTTTAAGTGGGTTGAACTATACAAACTTTCGGTTAAAGGAAGTTGGTATCATCAAATTGTTGGTGATTTGGTTGTAAAAACAGCTTTTGAATACGGAATACTTGGTAGCTTTAACAAAGATATTGGATATTCGCCATTTGAGGCTTACGAACTTGGTGGTGATGGAATGGGTGGATATTATACTTTTGGTGTGGACAATATTGGACTTAGAGGATACGAAAACAGATCACTAACAGCAGTTGGTGGAGCACATTTATATTCTAAATATACGGCAGAACTGCGTTACCCTGTATTACTAAAAGATGTTGCAACTATATACGCACTCACATTTGTGGAGGCAGGAAATAGCTGGAATAACTCCGCAGAAATGGGACCTTTTGATATATATCGTTCGGCAGGTGCAGGTGTAAGAGTATTTTTACCTATGCTTGGGCAACTTGGGGTTGATTTTGGATACGGTTTCGACGAAATACCTTTTGACAACGGCAATTCAAACGGTTTTAACTATCATTTTGTTTTTGGACAACAATTTTAAATTAGGAATTAGGAATGATACAATTATTCAATGGTGCAATGATACAATGATACAATTACGTGATTATAAACCAATAGATTAAAGAAATACAAATGTGTGAAAAAATAAAGTTTCATAACATAATAGTATCTACAATTATACAAAATGATAAAAAAAACAAAAGCATTATATTATGCAAATAAAGGGTTAAGGGCATATAATAGAAGCAATTATAAAGATGCTGTAAAAAATTTAGAAAAATCCGTTAAATTGTATCCAATTGATATTGTATGTTGTAATCTCGCTATTTTTTTAAAAGAACATTTTCAAGAATACGAAAAAGCAAAACAATATTATGAAAAGGCTATTGAACTAAATCCTAATCTATCAGAAGCTTATGGTAATCTTGCAATTCTGTTAAAAGACCATTTTCAAGAATACGAAAAAGCAAAAAAATATTTTGAAAAAGCTATAAAAATAAATCCTAATTATGCAATTGCTTATAATAATCTTGCTACTCTTTTACAAGAACATTATCAAGAATACGGAAAAGCAAAAAAATACTATGAAAAAGCTATTGAAGTAAATCCAAATGATGCAAAAGCTTATAATAATTTAGGAGTTTTAAATGCTTATTATTTAGATAATAAAACAGAAGCAAAAAGATATTTTTCTAAGGCTATAAACTTAAACCCAGATTTTGACACATCAGAAAAAGAGCTACACAAATTAGTGGGCAAAGAAAAAGTATATATCAGCGAAATTGATATAAAAAATATTAATGGATTAAAAAACAGACAGATAAAAATAGAGAAAAACAAAAGTTCACATCTTTTTATAACTGGCGACAATGGGTATTTTAAAACAAGTATTCTTGAAGTAATTCGTGATTATATGCTGTCGATAATAAATCTGGAAATAGATGATATTGCAGATAAACAAATAGTTAAAAATCTTTTATTATCAAAAAATGATAAATTAAAATTGTTTTTTAACAATAATAATTTTACTGAGCAAGTAAATATAAAAGCAATGACAAACATTGCTAACTTAAAACTAAAATACGAAACAGGACAATTTATTTTTGCCTATTTGCCTGCACATCGCAAGTTGGAAACCAAACGTGTAGAGTTTGTAGGAAGTGTAAAATTGAAAAAAAATACGCTCCCAACGATAAAGCTCGTAAAGAATTATTGCCATACTTGGTAGATTTAGATTATACAAACGCCAGAACTTTTCGCAACAAAAATCAAGCAATTTTTGATGCCACTGATAAATGGTTAAATAATTTTAAAAATATGCTTAAAATTATTTTTGATGACCAAAATTTAGATATAAGGCTTGATAAAGTACTTGATGACGGAGTGGCTAAATATACTTTTTATATAAAAACAAAAAATCATGAAGAGTTTGATTTTCTGGAACTTGCACATGGTTATAATTCTATTTTGAGCATTGTAGTAGAACTGCTTTTGCGTTCCACTCGCATGGATACTCGCATAAACGAACAAACATTATTTGCAGATATACATGGAGTAACACTAATTGACGAGCCAGAAGTACACCTTCATATAAAATTGCAAAAAAAGATTATGCCTATGTTGGTAAAATTTTTTCCAAACATGCAGTTTATAGTTGCTACACATTCGCCTTTTGTACTTAACTCGTTGTCTAATACGGTAATTTATGATGTTAAAACAGAAGAATATTTTAAAAATGCTTCTGATTTATCTTATGATAGTTTGGTAGAATATCATTTTACAGATAATAAATTTTTGGCTTCACGAAACAAAAACATGGAGCGTTACGAAGAACTAACAGAACTTTTGCTTCAAGATAAAATTTCGGAAACCGAAGAGGACGAACTTACCGATTTAGATATTGGTTTTGAAGAGTTGTCGCCCTTGCTTTCTCCCAATTTATATTCACAATATCATAAAATTAAAGAAAAATTAGAAAAATAATGCTGAATTTTCACGGAAATATCAATATTACAGGAAATCATAAATACAATTCGAACGAAATGAAAACAGCAATTTCGGAGCATTTTCACGAAATTTGTTATTTGTGCGATAATCATATTGACCCAATTTTGTTTCAAGTAGAACATTTTAAACCCAAAAGTAAATTTAAAGAAGAAAAAAACAATCCCGAAAATCTATTTTATTCTTGTAGCCGATGCAATGGAATAAAATCATTGAGCTATAACACCAAAGTAGAAAATGAAATATTAAACAGTAAAATTGATGATGTAGAAAATTTAATAGTTTTTTCTATTGATACAGATAACAAAGAAATTGTAAACAAAATAAATATTTCTTATGATACAGATGATGAAAATTTGAAATTAAAATGCGAAAACACAAAAGAATTGTTAAATAAAATATACAATGCAGACGAAGCAGGTGTTGAAACATCAAGTATTTTTGAAGTAGGTAAGTTTAGACAAAAAATAAAAAAAGAATCTGAACGTTTTAATAATCTATTAAGAAACCTTGAAAAAAAGGGTAAATTAAAAAATGGTTTATTAAGAAAAATAAAAAAACATATAATTAAACAACAAAAATAAAAAGAATATTCTAACTTTGTATCTTTCAAAAGACAAATTATAAGAACAAATAATAATTACAAACATTTTGAAAAATATTTTGACTAAGGCATATTAAAATAAATAATTAACCAATTTAAGCGATGTTATTTTTATTT
>JAOZTW010000365.1 GCA_029938985.1 Bacteroidales bacterium
ATCTGAAATATAACAAAATAAATTTACAATAATATTTTTATGAACAAACCCTGTATAAAATAGTACTTGAAAAATTTAGTTTATTTATTAAAAAAATTATTCTACCAGATGTTTTCAAATCTAATAATTTTGAAAATGTTGAAATTGATTTTAATTTTGATATTAAGAAAATAGTAAAATTTATAATAGAAAACCATAAAAAGTTAGACTCCAGTACATATATTATAAATAACAACGAGACTTCTTTAGAATTAAGCACTTCTATAGAAGCAGATGAAAAAAACTTTTTCTATAATTATTGGTTATTTTCCCCTTTATTTAATGGTTTAAGTACAACGTACTTTCTTCCAGCTGGTCGTAATTTTTATCCAAACTATTTTTTACAAATGTTTAGATATGAAAAATTATTATCAGACAAAACGGAGAAGATATTTAGACAAAATGATAAAAAAATTGATGGTGATAATTTTAAAAAAATAAAAAATTTTTAAGAAGACTGTACAAAGAAACAGACAATAGACTTTATATAGATAATTATAATTTATTAGAAAACAAAGAAGATGCTTCTGGCGATTTCTACAACCAAATATTAAAGGAACTTGAAAATATTATGGGTGGTTCAATTGTTGTGGATAAGGAAAATCAAAAATATCTTTTTAAATACAATAAGGAAGGTAAAGCTCCAACATATTCAGATGAAAATAAACTGTATTATCAAAAATTTGATGAGCATTGCATAAGAAATCCGAGACCAAATTTTAATATTAATATTAAACCAATAATTTTAAATTAGATTAATATTCCTTTTTTATTTATAAAAAATCCTAATACAAATAAAGATTTTGAAGTTAACTTTCAAAATCTTTTAAATAATTCAAAAACATTTAATACTAAATTAATTGATAAATATTACTCAAATAAAAATTAGTTTATTATAAATAATTCTACTTCATTTTTTTATTATTCTTCAATCTTTTTTCTATTGCTTTTTCCGAGTTATTGTTTTGTGGTGTGTAGAAACGAGTTCCAGAAGCCTCTTCTGGTAAGTATTCTTGGGTTACAAAATTATTTTGATACGAATGCGGATATTTATACCCCTTGCCATATCCAAGTTGCTTCATCAGTTTGGTCGGCGAGTTTCTTAGATGTAGTGGTATTGGTAGGTTTCCTGTTTTTTTCACAAAACTAAGAGCCTCGTCTATTGCAAGATATGCCGAGTTGCTTTTTTGTGAACAAGCGAGATAAATGGCGGTTTGCGAAAGTATTATTCTTGCTTCTGGCATTCCTATATTTTTTATTGCATCAAAACAATTGTTTGCTAACAACAAGGCGTTTGGATTGGCAAGTCCAATATCTTCGGAGGCAGCGATTATCATTCTGCGAGCTATAAATTTTATGTCTTCGCCACCCTCCAACATTCTTGCAAGCCAGTAAACAGTAGCATCAGGGTCGCTTCCTCGTATTGATTTTATGAAAGCAGAAACAATATCATAATGTAACTCTCCTTTTTTATCATAAATAACTGTGTTCTTTTGCAATATTCTGTTTACAAGTTCATTGTTAATTATTAAATTTTCGTCAGTTTCCGAATTTGTTATTATTTCTAAAATATTTAATAACTTGCGAGCATCACCTCCTGAGTGTAAAAACAGTGCGTTTTTTTCTTGTACATCAATTTGTCGTTCTTTTAATTGTTTATCAACAGTTAAAGCTCTTGTTAATAGGTCGTTTAAATCTTCTTTGTTGAGGTGTTCTAATACATAAACCTGACAACGAGACAAAAGCGGAGAAATAACTTCAAAAGACGGATTTTCGGTAGTTGCTCCAATTAAAGTAATTAAGCCTCGTTCTACAGCACCCAACAAGGAATCTTGTTGGGATTTACTAAACCTATGAATTTCGTCAATAAAAAGTATTGGGTTTGGTTTTTGGAACAATTGTATCTTTTTTGCTTTATCAATAATTGCTCTAACATCTTTAACCCCAGACGAAACTGCACTAAGACTATAAAATGCTCTATCTAATTTATTTGCAATTATTTTAGAAAGTGTAGTTTTCCCTACTCCAGGTGGTCCCCAAAGAATAAACGATTGAATATTACCTGCTTCTACCATTTTTCGTAGCACGGCATTTTTGCCCACAAGCTGTTTCTGTCCAATAAATTCTTGTAAATTTGTAGGTCTTAATCGTTCGGGTAAAGGTTTGTTTGACATAGATTTATATATTTACTTAATTTTCCAGCTTTTCCATACTTGGTCAACTTCTGGACTAATAATAATTTTTGGTGTTTGCTGTTTACTTTTTAACGCTGTTGCTTTTGATACTTTGGCAATCAAATAATCACTTAAAACATCGTAGCTAACATCGCCTTTGGTCTCCTGAATTTTTTTAAGTAAAAAATAAGTAAAATATCCGTGATGCTTTTCATCATATACCGACGAACTTTCTTTTCCTGAGCTTGAGGCAAAAATAATTAAATTGCTTTTAATATGTGATTCTTTGGGTTTTAATTTTATTCCGCTTTTTGCCATAACCAAACTTTCGTTTCTTGCACCTCCACTGAAGCAAGCATCAAGAAAAACTGTTGCTCGCTTTACTGGATGTTCACTTAGTTTTTTGTAAATATCCTCTAATTTTATTGCATATTCCAAGTTTAAACCAGACACATCTACTGGTATAATATATGCTTCTTTGGTTTCTTGATGTGGCAAGCCGTGCCCTGAGTAGTAGAAAAATAATTCAGCTTTTCCGTTCTCTATGCGAGCAAGATTGTTTAGCCACGCCAAAGCTTGACTTATCTCCGCTGCTGTGGCGTTTTCCAGAACTTTTATTTGTTCGTTGGGGATGCCAATTGTTTTTTCGCAATATTCGGCAAAAACTCTGGCATCATTAATTGCAAAAGCTACGTTTTGTTCTTGCGATATTCCATTTTGTTTCGACTTATAATCCTCATTACCTATTATTAAGGCATAAGCATGAGTGTTTTCTACACCTGTAACAGGTATGTTAATATCTACATCTACTTCAAAGTCTGGAACATTAGAAATTGTTAGGTTTGTATTATTGTTAACCTCCTCTGTATTAGAAATTTCAACAGTAAAATCTGCTGTTGATAAAGTAGAATTTATTGGAAATATTTTACTTTCCGTAAAGCCATTTGTGTTAGAGGTTTCGTTGGCAGAAATTTCAAATATCAATTCTTTTTCCGAAAATTCGCTGTTAACAAAATATCTGTAATTAACTACCTCATAATTACCCGATTGAATTGATGCAAAATTAGGATTTTTACTATTTATGCTCACTCCATTTACAACTCCGAGAAACATTACTCCTTTCTGCTTGTTTTTTACAGATACATTTACATCTAAGGCGTTTCCATATCCAGTGTTTTGAATAGCAAATTGCAAGTCAATCATTTCGTTGAGGTCAATTCGATTGTTTGGGTTTGCCGATTGATTTTCTAATACTGCATATTTTGCAAGCACAAGATTTGGTTTATTAAATTCTTTGGTGGCAAAAACCAATTGTTTGCCTTGAATTGTTACTTTGAAGTTTGGTTCTACAATTTCCATTTGAATTTTTGCTTCGCCGTTCGTTACATCTTCGCTTGCTTTAATATCTATTATAACTGTTTGACTACCACCATTTGCTTTTATTACAGGGAAATATGTATAGGTAGGAAAATCAATTCCTTGTATAATACCCGAAAGTTTTACATACACATTATTTGCATCGCCAGGTCCAAAGTTTGAAACCATTAGCGTAAGTTGAGCTGTTTCGTTGGCATCTAAAACACTTTCGGAGAAACTAACTTTATCAATATTTAAGATAGGAGGCAAAGTTGCAACAACTATTTCTTCTTGTTTGAGTTCAAAAGTAATATTGTAAAAATTGTAGGCGTAGGTATCTGTTTCATCTTCAATAATATTTATATTAGAAACAGTACTTGGCAGTTTATCAAAATATAAATTAAAGTTTGAAGAATATTCAAACTTTTCGTTTTCACACAATATTATATTGTCGGTGTTTTGCAAGTAATATTTTATATCCGTTTCTTTATCAATAATATAAGTTGTATTTGTGATACACGAATTTAATATACCAGTATTTTCTATGTTCACCACAGTATAATCATCTGTTTGTGCCAAGTAATTAACTTTCATATCGTCTGGTTTTATGCTAACATTAAGATTTCTCGCCGTTTCGGTAATAGAGTAGCTTGCATAATATTTTTCATCAACTTTAAGTTGAATGTAACCAATGTATGCAAAGTCAAGACTTCCGTCAGGCTCTACATTCATTATGGTTATTTTATTTTCTCCATTTTTAAGATAATCTTTTATCTTAAAGCCAATTAAAGCATTTGCGGAGAACGACAAACCATATTTGTTTAAGGTTTCATCTACGATAACATACGAGTCGTTTATAACAATAGTAAATTCGGTATAATCTCCATTGTAATCAATATCAAAATCACTACCATAAATTTCTAATATTGAGTTATTAACTTGAGAAACATCATCAATATTAAAAGTGTAAACAACCCCACTTTGTGCAATAAAATTAGCGGTTAGATATTTCACTTCATTTATTCTTAAATCTTGTGTGGTAACAGTCTCAACCTCCTCTTCTTCTTTACGGTCTCCATAAACTATATCTACTGTACTGTAACCTTCTTCTAATTTTTCGGCAAACCATGTTTTTGGGAACTCTGTATCCGATTGCCATATCTGACTATAATCTCCGCCACGCGACATTATTATTATCCAGTTGTTATCTACATATTCTATTTCTGTAATATCATAATCTTTTTCCCATTTTTCTTCAATCCAGGCTTTCGGAAACTTTTCTACTACATAATAAGTTTGATGGTTGTATTTAGGGTGTTTTCCCATCGACAAAGCCCAATAATCATTTGCACCATATTGTAGGTTTGTTATATAATATCCTTTGTCCCAGTATTCTGCAATTGTTTTTTCTATAATAGAAAAATCGGCACTTACCTTCCATTTATCAGCAGTATATGATGCCCCTTTCGACATCACCACAAACCACACTCCTTCTCCAAAGGCAATTTCTGTTATCACATAAGACTCTTCCCATTTCTCTGCCACCCATTCTTTTGGAAAAGTTTCTTTGTGATAATATGCCTGCGTTTCGTAAGTAGAACCTGCCATAACAAGATTCCATTTCCCGTTGGCATATTCCAAGTTAGTGATACTATATCTTGCATCCCAATAACGTGTTATTTCGGTAGTTAAATCTGTTAGATAGGTTTCTTCAATATAAGCATCGGAGTAGTAATCACTATTTTTAGACATAAGTGCAAGCCATTCCATATTCTGTGCCTGTATAAATTGCATTGTTATACATAGCAAAAAGGTTAGTAAAAATGTTTTTTTCATAATAAATAAATTTTGATTAATAGTTTTTAACTACAAACGTAATAATTTTTTATAAATTACAAAAATCTATTTAATAAAACATATAAATATGTTGCAATTTCAAAAGATAACACTTTGTATTTTAAACTGTTTTTTTTTCAAAATGAAAAAAAAAAAAAAACCGGAGTATTCTGGATCTACTTATTATTTCATTTTCTTAGACATATTAAAATAAAAAAATATGCTATTTTCGGCATGTTTCAAATAAATGAAAAATAGGGTAGTCCCTA
>JAOZTW010000366.1 GCA_029938985.1 Bacteroidales bacterium
ATAGATGGGGAAGTAAAATTTATTATTCAAATAATTATTCTAATGATTGGAACGGTGGAGAAAATCCAGCTGGAGCATATTTTTATGTTATAAAACTTGAAAATGGTACAATACTAAAAGGAGACTTAAATATATTAAAATAAATAATTAATGAAAATGAAAAAATAAGTTTGGGTTTACTATCAAATATTGTGAAGACTTTATTTAAACCGAGTTTCCTTATTTTAAATAAAATATAATCTTTTATCATAATATTTGACTGGAAACCGAAAAATTTTTTTAAAAATACCGCAGTTTACTTATTGTAAATGAGGATTTTAAAATAATCAAAATAAGGCAGTAATTTGCATTTATGAAAAATGCCAAACTTTCAAAAAACCACAAATTAATTAATCAATTATAATGAAAAAAATACTTATAACACTTGTTCTACAATTATTTATATCGCTATTAGTGGTAAACGCACAAGACAGTTGGCAATGGGCAAAAACAGAAGGATTAGGAACACCTGGAGAAAACGGCTCGCATGATATTGCAACCGACAAAGACGGAAATATTTATATAGTAGGACGTTTTAAAGGAGACGTTTTTACAATTGGCGACATAGAATTAACCAATACACAGTCTTCTACGCATGATGTATTTTTTGCTAAATACGACAACGATGGAAATATTATTTTTGCCAAATCATTTGGAGGCACAAAAGATGAGCATGCCTATTCAATAGCAATAGATGATGATCAAAATATTTTTCTCACTGGTCATTTCGACGGTACTAATATGCAAATAGAAGAAACAATTCTTGTAAATGGTGGAGTAAATGACAGTCCAGACATGTTTGTTGTTAAATTTGATTCAGACGGAAAACCAGTTTGGTCGGCTATTGCTGCTGGTGCAGGACATGAATACGGCAGAAATATAACAATTGATAAGGACGGAAATCCAATTATTTGTGGTGATTTTGCAAGTACTTCAGTTATGTTGGAAGGAACTCAATTAAAATCAAACGGAAGCTCAGACCTATTTGTCGCAAAATTTACAACAAACGGAGTTCTTACATGGGCAAAAACAGCAGGAGGAACAAATGGCGAACAACTTTCTGACATTGAAACCGACTCGCAAGGCAATATTTATATTGCTGGAGGGTTCGCCAGTCCATCATTAACTTTTGCGGAAAATACGATAAATAACTCTGGAAGTAATTTAGATATTTTAATGCTTAAATATGATAAAGATGGAAACGAAATTTGGGCAAAAACAGTAGAGGCAACTAACTTAAATGAAGCAAATGCAATAGCAATTGATAAGGACGATAATGTTTATTTTGGTGGATATTTTATGGAATTTAATAACTTTAATTTTAATACTATAACTCTTACAAATACAGGAATAGCAACAGCTTTTGTTGTAAAATACAATTCTGCAGGAATAGAACAATGGGCCAAAAGTTTTGGAGGAGATGGTTTTACTACACTAAGTCATATCTCAGTAAATGCAGATAGTCAATTATATATTACAGGAGAATACAATGATACTCAAATTGTTTTTGATAGTGAAAAAACTATTACAAATGCAGGAAAATACGATATTTATATCGCTAAATTTAATGAGAACGGAACAAATCTATGGGCACAAACAATCGGAGGTTCAGAACATGATTATGCAAGTGCTTCTTGTTCTAACAAATGTGGACAATTTTACATTACTGGACAATTTAGTAGTACAGATATTACTTTTGATACCCATACAATAAATAACTCAAATTCTCCAAATACTCAAATGTATATCGCAAAATTTGCTTACGCAATAGAAATAGATGGAACAGTAATAAACGAAACTAACGACAACGATGGTGCAATTAATATAACAATTACCAGCGGTTCAGGAGATTATTCTTTCGCATGGACACCAAACAATGAAACAATAGAAGATTTAACTGAGATTGCCGCAGGAACTTACACAGTAGTTGTAACTGACAATGTAACGGGTTGCACTCAAACTGCCAATTTTGAAGTAAAAGAACCGCCTTGCGAAAACAAGCAATTCAATATTTGGTATTTCGGCGAAAATGCAGGACTTGATTTTAATACAAGTCCGCCAACAGTTTTATTTAATGGACAAATTAATTCAAATGAAGGCTGTGCTACAATAGCCGATACTGATGGCAATTTATTGTTTTATACAGACGGGGTAGCTGTGTATGACAGAAACCATTTATTTATGCCAAATGGAATAGGTTTGTTAGGAAATAATTCTTCTACACAAGCTGCCTTAATTGTACCAAAACCAGGCGACAATAATTTATATTATATTTTTACAGTTGATGCCGCAGAAAATAATGGTGCAAACGGCTTACGTTATTCTATTGTTGATATGAGCCTCAATTCTGGTAATGGCGATGTAACGGTCAAGAATTCATTAATCCACTCACCTGCTTCTGAAAAACTTACAATAACAAAACATACTAATGAAATAGACTATTGGATAATAGCTCATGAAGAAAATTCAAACAAATTTTTAGCCAGCCTTTTAACTTCTTCTGGACTATCGACTCCTGTTGAGTCCAATGTAGGACAAAGTGTTAGTGGAAATGGATTGTGGGGACAAATGAAAGCTTCACCATCAGGAGATAAAATAGCATGTATTCATTCTCTGTATGGACTTGAATTATTTGATTTTGATAAACAAACAGGTATATTGACACATAATTTTACAGAAGAATATACTGATTATTACGGTGTAGAATTTTCACCAAACGAAAGATTTTTGTTTGCCACCAATGTTAGTAATGGATTAAATCGCTTAGTTCAGTTTGATTTAGATGCTGGAAATTCTACTGATATTATTAATTCTAAAATTTTATTTCCTGTTACTTCTACAACTGCATATTCGCTTCAGCTTAGTCCTGATGCTAAAATATATGCAGCAATGCTTAATTCAGAATATATTGGAGTTATTGAAAACCCAAACAGTTTAGGACTCGCCTCTAATTTCGACACGCAAGGAGTACATCTTTCTGGTAATCTATCAACTGTTGGTCTTCCAAATATTGTTTTACCTCAAAAAGCCGACTACAATTTCACAAACCTTTGCGAAACAGATGAAACACAATTTACATTATTAGATAACCAAACCGATATCCAAACCATAAATTGGGAATTTACCGACCCAATTGCAACTTCCGAAGACAACAATCCAACCCATACTTTTGATGCAGCAGGAGATTATAACGTTCAAATGCACATTACTTCAAATTGTTTTGATGATTATACTGTTGAAAAAACTGTTACAATAAACCCAAAACCAGAAATTGCAGGAGTTATAACAGATGATACAGGAAGTGGAGATGGAGAAATAGACATCACAATTACCGCAGGCTCAGGAGATTATTCTTACCTATGGTCGCCAAACAACGAAACAACTGAAGATTTAACAGAACTTACCGCTGGAACATATACAGTTACGGTAACTGACAATAATACCAACTGTACACAAACAGAGACTTTTGAAATACAGGGAAAAGAACCCTGTGGCATGGGCAACTATGCCAATAACTGGTATTTTGGTGCTAATGCTGGCATTACTTTTAATACACCGACAGGCGAACCCGAAGCACTTACTGGCGGAGCAATGTTTGCTGCCGAAGGAGTTTCAAGTATTAGTGATGAAAACGGAAATTTGCTTTTTTATACTAACGGAATAGATGTTTGGAATAAGGAACATCAAACAATGCCGAACGGAACAGGATTGTCGGGAGATAATTCTTCTACTCAGTCATCACTTATTGTAAAACAGCCTAATAGCGAAAATATTTTCTATCTTTTTACAACCGATGCCTATTCTGGACCTGATGGTTTACAATATTCAATAATTGATATGAATCTTGAAGGAGGAAAAGGTGATATTACTATTAAAAATCAACAACTTATTAATCGTGTTGCAGAAAAATTATCTGCCACCTTACATTCCGATGGTTCTTCTATTTGGATTCTTGCTCAAAAGTATGAAACGGCAGATTTCTATGCCTATTTATTGAATGATACAGAATTAAATACAACACCTGTTATCAGTACAATAGGAACAGTTATTTCATCGCAAACACAAACAATGGGACAAATGCGTTTTTCGTCCGCAGGAACTCAATTTGCTTGTGCGGTTCATAATTCATCTCCTGTATCATTACTTGAAGTTTTTAAATTTAATAATTCTACAGGTGATGTTTTTGAAGCTATTAATTTAGGAAATGATTATACAAAAATGTATGGAGTTGAATTTTCACCGTCTGGTAGATATTTGTATGCTGCACAATCTACAGGAAATCTTTATCAATTTGATATGTTAGCAGGAACTGAAAGCGACATCAAAAACTCAAAACAAATTTTAGGAAATGGAGTTGCGTCATTACATATAGGACCAAACGGAAAAATTTACGGAGCACGTCCCGACGATAATTTTCTATGTGTTATTGAAAACCCTGACAAGGCAGGAACATCTTGTGGTTTTATTAACGATGGTGTTTCTCTATCTGGTGATATTTGTGCAAATGGTCTTAATAATATTGCAGGTTTTTATTTCGCCAAAGCTTCATTTTCTGCAGAAAATTTATGCATAGGCTCAGAAACTGAATTTACTCTTATTTCTAATGGAACAGAAATTAATCAAATATCGTGGGATTTTGACGATGGAAACACTTCTTCTGATATGAATCCTATAAATACTTTTACCACAACAGGAAGTTATACAGTAACTATAACTGTGGGAGAGCAATGTCCATACACAATAGAAAAAGAAATAGAAATTAAAGAAAGTCCAATAATATATCTTGGAGACGATATTGAAATTTGCGAAAACGAAACAGTTATTCTTGATGCAGGTTCAGGTTTTGAAACCTATTTATGGGCTATTGACAATTCAGAAGAACAAACTTTGGAAGTTACCGAAACAGGAACTTATACTGTTACTGTAACAAACGAAAATGATTGTTCTAATTCAGACGAAATTATTTTAACTAATTATCCTGTTGCCAATATGGATTTTTCAGGTGTTGAGAATAAGTATTGTCAATCTTGTATTTGGGGAGGGGAAACATATCCTCAAACATTATTGCCAACTACGGAAGGTGGAATTTTTTTTATAAACGGAGAGTCCCTTACCGAATATTTATTTTATCTTTGTGGTGATGCTGGCGAAGTTGCACAATTAGGAAATAACACTATTTTATACCAATTAACAGATGATAATAAATGTACTTATACAAATGAAATAGATTTTATTTTGTCAAAAAAACCAGAAATAGAGCTGGGTAACGATATTGAAATTTGCGAAAACGAAACAGTTATTCTTGATGCAGGTTCAGGTTTTGAAACCTATTTATGGGCTATTGACAATTCAGAAGAACAAACTTTGGAAGTTACCGAAACAGGAACTTATACTGTTACTGTAACAAACGAAAATGATTGTTCTAATTCAGACGAAATTCATGTTGCAATAAATCCTTCACCAGCAATAGACTTGGGAGAGGATATTGAGCTTTGTGAAAACGAAACTGTTATTCTTGATGCTGGCTCTGGCTTTGAAACTTATTTATGGTCTGATAATTCCATCGAGCAAACCATAAACATAACAAAATCTGGAACTTATAGTGTTACAATTACTAACGAAAACGATTGTTCT
>JAOZTW010000026.1:0-5463 GCA_029938985.1 Bacteroidales bacterium
ATTTGAGATTAAAAATAAAGGCGTTTTTCACGAGTGTCAAGTTCAAGGCTTTTTTGAAATATTAGAATTAAAGTTTACCTTTGTAAATGAGCATTTTAATATTTCAAAAGTAACGAAGAAATTGATACTCGTGAAAAACGCCAAAATAAATAACTTTTATCACGACATTTATGTTCAAAATTCTAATTTTATAAAATTTGTTTTTAAAAATACTGATAGTGTACCATAGATTATCTTGTACTTTAAAATTGATAATATGTTTATTGTTTTCTTTGTAAGCCGAAAAATATCTAAACCGAGGATAATCAATTTTTATTTTAAGAATTTGATTAAGATCTTCTCCATAAATTGTTAATCCATTGTAATATTGATAAATAAGTTCTTTCTTTTTGTCTCCATTTATATCGAAAGCACTATATCTAAAATTTTCTCTTTTTTCTGCATTTTTCAATTTCTTTTTTTCAACCAAATCAAGATTGTTGTCGTATAAATATATGAAACCATTTTTGTCGTAAAAATAAATATAATTAAAATCAGGTGCTGAATTTGACATTAAATTAAAGTTATTATTTTCAATTAAATCAATAGTTCTTTGTTTTAAAAGCATACCTTTGTGTGAATATAATTTTAAACTTGCTGATTTTTGTAAAGTCGTTGTTTTGAACAAGCAAAACAATCTCATCTATTTTGTCATTGTTGATGTCTCCAAAATATGGTTGTCTCAAAAGTGTATTATCTAAGTTTACTCTTTGATTTATAGTTTTAGATTTAAAATCAAAATAACAATTTCCCTTTTCTTTGTTGTAAGTACCCATACAAAAGTTTTTACACATTTGTATTTATTTAATGAATTGGTATATAGTTATTTAATTGTATCATTGAACCTTTGAATAATTGTATCATTCCTTATATTACCTGCTCCACCAAACCGTCATTATCAAAGTCATGAAAAAAAACAACATAACTGGATTTTATATTTTTTATATTTAAAATATCGTAATCATATTTTTGAACAGGGTTTGTTCATAAAAAATAAAATCAGAAAATAAGAAGCTTATTTTCAAATTATTATAATTGATGATGTTTGATTATTCATTTTTGTTCAACAAAAAATAAATTATTAATTTAAAGAAAAACTGTGCCTTAATTAAGGCTTATTTTTTTTATGCACAAACCCTGTATTTTTGAATTTCTGGTAAAACAAAAATAAAAAATGCTATAGAAAACAATAAAGCAAAAATTACTACATCAATATGAATTATTTTTTTTAATAACTTCAGCATTTACAATGAATCCTTAATATCTACAAGCATTTTCCTAATATTTTTTAACGTTTTTACAACTTCAAAATTATTAAGAGTGTCGTCTTTGTTCTCTTTTAATTTCATTTTTGCACCTTTCAAAGTCATACCTCGCTCTTTTACAAGATGGTATATAAGATGAAAATTATCAATATCTTTTTGTGTAAAAAGTCTATTTCCTTTTTTGTTTTTTTTGGGTTTAATAATTTGAAATTCTTTTTCCCAATATCTTATAAGTGAGGCATTAACATTAAAGATATTTGATACCTCTCCTATTGTATAATATAATTTTTTTATTTCAGTTTTCATATTTTATCTACTTTAATAAAAATGTAACTTCAATCTCCAGCTTGGAAAATCTGCAAAAGGCTACAAATCAAGTAATTTGTAAAACGACTCTGCGTCTATTCTACGTTTCTTAAAGCTGGAGCTTGGGGTTACATTTCTGTTATATAATTATGTTATAAAACTTTGTTAAAAAAAACAAAGTTTTTTATAAATAATTGAATTTTAAGGTGTAAACCAATTCTTAATTCCTAATTATTAATTGCATATTTATTTTCAATATTTTCTGGATAATCTTGCCAAACTCTACCGTCTATTTCTTTTCCGTTTTCTTTTTTGTTTCTTTTTACTTTATCTGCTCCCCAAGTTCCCCCACTGCTTAAATAAAAATACAATATTGTTATTATTACATTGGAGTTTTATATTTAAAATCCAGCTTTTATCCATCGGTCTGGCTCTATTTCCACTTTCGCCTCCCACAATTACCCAGTCAATATTTTGAAGATTTATTTTGCCAAGGTCTTCCAACAAAGGCTCTACTGATAAAAATAAAATTTTTGGGCGATGATAATTTACAATTCTTGCAATATCAAAAAATAATGTTCCTCTTGTATCTTCAAAACCTTTCTGTTTTCCTGAAATAGAAAATGCTTGACAGGGAAAACCACCACATAATATATCGTGTTTTGGTATTTCCTTTTCATCAATGATTGTAATATCGCCTGCTGGCTTTAAATTATGATTTTGTTCGTAAATGTCAGATGCTTTTTTATTAATTTCTGATGCAAATACACATTCTGCTCCAAAAGATTTCAGCGCATAATGAAAACCGCCAATACCAGCAAATAAATCAATGAATTTATATTCATTTAATTTTTTGTATTTTTTTTGTATTTCAATCATTTCTTTTTTTTACAAAGATAATAAATTTTTCATTATCGTTTTCCAATATTTTGTTTAGTACAGGGTTTGTTCATGAAAATGTTGTTGTAAATTTATTTTATTGTATTTCAAATATTTATAAAATTAAATACTAAAAAAAACAAAGTAACTATGATTCTATATTTCTAAAATAGTATATTTTTTATAGAAAAAAAACTACATTAGCGAAGCCCTGTTGTTTAGTAATAGCTATTAATCATGTGCCTACGCCGATGGTAAACCACTAACCACTAACCACTAACCACTTAATAAAGTTTTTTTCTTTTTATTAAAAAAGGAATTAGTACTTTTTTAAAATCCTGATTTACATCGGCTTCTATAAAGTCAATATTATATTGTCCACATTTTAATTTCATTTTATTAAAAAAATTAGCAATAGCATCTTTGTAAACATCTCTAACATTGTTTGGATTTAATTTAATTTCTTCACCAGTTTCCATATCAACAAAACGGTATGGACGGTTCTCAAATTCAAACTCTTGTTCAAGTTTTTTATCTCTCACATGAAACAAAATTACTTCATGTTTATTGTGTCGCAGATGTTGGAGGGCATCAAAAATTTCTATTTCTTTTTCGTGTTCCATCATATCGCTAAATATTATTACCAGCGAACGTTTATGAATATTGTCTGCTATTTGATGCAATGTTTTTGCAACAACAGTTTTCTTTTTGAGTGGTTGTTTGTTGTGAAGTAATTTTTCTAACTGAGCAAACAAATAATAAATGTGCTTAGAATTTAGTTTTGCTTTTGATTGAAATTCAATAGTATCAGAAAAAAGCGTTACTCCTGCTGCATCTCTTTGTTTTTTAAGCAAATGTATTAATGCTGCTGCACTATAAATTGAGAACGATAACTTGTTATCTATCTTTTTTTTGTAAGGAAAAAGCATAGATGAGGAGGTGTCAATCAAAATATGACATCTTAAATTGGTTTCCTCTTCATATCTTTTCACAAATAATTTATCTGTTTTTCCATATAATTTCCAATCAATATTCTTGATAGCCTCTCCTGCGTTGTACAATCTGTGTTCGGCAAACTCTACCGAAAAACCATGGAATGGACTTTTGTGCATTCCCGTGATAAAACCTTCTACAACTCTTCGTGCAACAAGCTCAATGCTTGCAAGTTCTCTTAGCTCTTGTATGTTTTTTATGTTTTTTATGTTTTTCAATTTTTTTCTTAAAAATATTTTTCAAATAATTTATCTGATAAATTTAATATATCTTGTAATCGTGCTAAATGCTTAATCCAATCTTTTTTTATATCATTTGTTCCGTACAAAATACCTGCAAGTCCTCCTACAATTGCGGCGGTTGTGTCAGTATCACGTCCTAAATTTATAGCTTCAAGCACTGTGGAAGTGTAGTTATCATTTCGCAACAAACACCATATACTTGCTTCAATACTGTCCATTACATATCCTCCCGAACTAATTTGGTATCTTTGTAAATTTCTAATATCATTAAAAACAATTTTTTTAAAAATATTGTTTTCATTTTCAAATTGTTTGTTATGTTCAAAAAAAGATACAAGTTCATCTTGCATTTTTTTATATGCTTTTTCTTTTGGTAGTCTATTAATAAGGTGTTCGGCAATTCGCAAATAAATAAGACAAGCAATAGCCGAACGAAAATGCCCATGCGTGAGTGCCGAAACCTGCCATATAATTTCAAATTGTTCTGAAATTGGTTTTCCTTTTATATAAAAAATTAAAGGTAAAATTCGCATCAAAGCACCATTTCCATTTGAATGTTCATCTCCATAATTACGTAGTTTTACAAGCACATCATATTCTTTGTGAGCAATTAAATCTTTTAACAAACCAATAGAAATATTTGTAATATTACCAATATCAAAAACTCTTCCTCGTGCCGTCCAAAAAGCGTTATCACGCCAAGCAACAAAATTTTCTGCAATTTCAACCAAGCTATAGCCGTTTTGCAAGCTATCGGCAAGACAAAAAGTTAGTGAACTATCATCAGACCAAGTTCCTGCTGGTTGATTATAAGTACCATAAGCACGCATATCAACTACAGGATTTGCATCTAATTTTTTTCGTGATTGAAATTCTACAGGAACTCCCACTGCATCAGCAACAGCAACTCCAAGCAAAGCACTTCTAACAATATTATCCATTTTTCAAAATTATTATTAGTTAAATTAAGCGATTATGTTTTATAAAAAAATCTACTTTATTAATACTGAAATACTTAAATACTAAAAGTTATGATTTGTTTATGTAACAACTTTCGTGTTAGTTAATATAAAATATAAGGTATTTAAAAAATAAAAATACCTTGGACTTTACACTTATGAAAAACGCCAAATATAAGTACCTATACAAAAGTTTTTACATATATTAATTTCTTTAACCCTCTGTTTTATAACCACATAATTGTATTATTCCTTACTTGTCATGCGTTTTAGACGTTTCCAAGTCCCTTTATTTTTTGCCATAAGGCAAAAAATAAAGGACGTTGGAAAGTCTTTTCTTATAACAATACTTTAGAAAATTAGGTTCTAATACATTATCAGTTTTAAGTTTTACAATAATTTTTCTAAAGCTTTAACATACTTCTTCTTTGGACCAGCACCAACGATTTTATTTACAACTTTCCCATTTTTAAGATACAAAACAGTAGGGATATTCATAACCATAAATTTTTGTGCAATTCCTTGATTACTATCAATATCTACTTTTCCTATAACAGCTTTTCCTTCATATTCTTCTGCCATTTCTTTAAAATGTGGAGCAATCATTCTACAAGGTCCACACCATTCTGCCCATAAATCCAACACAACAATTTTGTCTGATTTTTCTACCAACTCCTCAAAGTTAGCTTCTGTAATTTCTACTAATGCCATAATTTTATTTTTTATAAGTTATTTGAAATGAAATGAATTGAAATTCAGTTGAAATTCAGTTGAAATTCA
>JAOZTW010000026.1:5563-19483 GCA_029938985.1 Bacteroidales bacterium
TTGAAATTCAGTTGAAATTCAGTTGAAATTCATTTAACAAAAATACGTTGTTTTTTTAATAAAAACAAATCAATTTGTTTTATTTATGAAAATTTATTAATTTTACGCAATTATTTTGTTAAAATTATGGTATAATTTTAGCAAGGTTTGTATTATAAAAACAAAAAATAATATTTAAAATGGCAAAAAAGGTAATATTTTCAACAAATTTACAGGATTTTCGTCCTGTTATCTGGTATGGAGAACCAATATTTTCAAAATACCGACAGTTACAATCAATTATAAAAGAGGGAATTGGCGAAAAATATGCTAACTTCTTTTCTGAACCTGCAATAAATAAAGAATCTATTGAAGACAATGGCAAAGCATCTTGGCTTTCGGAACATATTTCAAAAGGAAAACCGTTTTCTGCATTAAAAGGACAGGAATTAGAAAACGCAAAAGCACATTTGCAACAGATTTTGAAAAAATTAGAAGATTTTTCTAAAGAATTGCAATCGCAAGATAACGCTAATCAAAAAGAGTTGGGCGAATTACTTTCGCTCGCAGTAGAAGTTCCTGGTTTGGATTACATTTTTATTGAAAACGACAAAATTACCATCGTTCTTTGGGGTTTTACCTCTGATAAAGCAGAAAAACAAAATTTTAATATAAATAGAGTTGTTACAGCACCTGTTGTTGTGCCACCGCCACCTCCTCCTGTTAAAAAAGAACCAGTACAAGAAATTAAAACACAGGAAATTACTCCAACTCCCCCCCCCATTCCACCACCACCCGAAAAAGAAAAAAAGAAAATGTCAGCTTGGTTATGGTTGCTAATTGGTGCTTTAATTATGTTTTTGATATTATTATTGTTATGGTTATTTGTACTGAGAGATAATAATTCTACAGCAAAACTGCCAGATAATGGCGTTTTACCTCCTACAGATTCCGAAACAGGTTTTGACCCAGATGACCCTGCAAAAAAGAAAATTTTTACTGATAAAGTAAATCTCGTTCTTCAAACTGATGCAAATTTATTGGCTTATGCAAATTCGTTAAATGAAAAATATTCAAACGATTTAGAGGTTGTTTATTATGACACACTTATTAATTTAATGCAAATTAAAACACCAGAGAACGAATGGAAAAGATGGGCAGATACTTTAAAAACACATAAAGAAGTTAGACTTACTTTTACCGAATCTGTTTTTGCAAGAGAATTAACTCCCACAGACCCAGATTTTAATGATGCACAAAAAAATTGGTATTTTGAGCAGGTAAAGGTTTATGATGCTTGGGAAACAACCAAAGGAGACCCAGAACTTATTGTTGCAATTATTGATAACGGCTTTGATATTACACATATAGAATTTAAAGACAAGGTAGTTAAATCCTGGAATGTTTACGAACAATCGGATAAATTATATCCAATAAATATTGAAGGAGGCGAACATGGAACACATGTTGCCGCAACAGCAATTGGATTAATGAACAATAATTCGGGACTTTGCGGAATCGCTCCTAATTGTAAATTTATGCCTATTCAGGTTGCCGACAAAAATGGTGCACTTAGTTCGTTGTCAATAGTATCTGGTATTTTATATGCTATCAATCAAGGAGCGTCTGTAGTAAATATTTCGCTTGGAACATATTTTGACGAACCAGTACTTAAACTGCCAGAAGAAACTCAAGAACAATATGCAAACACACTTTATCCTGATGAAGCAATTTTTTGGGACGAAATTTATCAATTCGGAAATGAAAACAATGTTATTATTATTCAAGCCGCAGGTAATCAAAATATTGCAACAGGTATAGACCCGTTTTCTCGCTCCAACAAATCTATTACCGTAGCCGCAACCGAACAAGCGAACACAAAAGCAGAATTTAGTAACTGGGGAGATTTATCTACCGTAAGTGCACCTGGTACAAGCATTTATAGTGCTACACCTAATGATACTTACAATTTTTTGCAAGGCACAAGTATGGCATCGCCAATTGTAACAGGAGGTGTGGCTTTAATAAAATCGGCACATCCAGATTGGACAAACGAACAAATTATTCAAGCACTTGTTAATACTGCAATCCCCGTGCAATCAGATAGATATATAGGACCAATGATACAATTAGATAAAGCCATAAATTACGGCGGAAGTGATTCTACTCTCGTTATTCCTGACGATGCTAAAGATTTATCATTTGCCAAAGGAATTTGGAAAAGCGACAACGACCTTATTAGTACTATAGATAAAAAACCTATTGAATTGTTTTTTGATATAAAAGGTGATGGCACAGGTGAACTTACTCTTGTTGAAGCAGATGGAACAAAATGTATTGCCGAACTTGTTACAACTTTCGAAAAAGGAGAATTAATACTTGTTCAACAAGAAGAGGCACAATGTGAGGGAGTTAATAAAACTTATCGTGAGTATCAATTTGTATGTGTTAAAGGAAAAAATAATCAGGCAGACTGTACAGCCAAAGAAAAAAATGGCTCAGGCGAATTTCTGGATTTTAACTTGGAGAAAGTGAAATAAGGAATGATATAATGGTTCAATTATTTGATTACAAAGCCATACAAATGTTGAAAAATTTTTCTATGGGTACTTAAATATTTTTTTTAAAAATAACAAATTTGCAAAATGATAAATAATTATTTAAAAAATATAGCAAAAACAACAGCTCATGATGACCAAAGAGAAGAGAGTTATTATCAGTCTGTTGCAAATCTAATGACTGAATTTGCAAATTCAATCAATAAAAAAGAAATTAGTGTAACAATATTGCCAAAAAAGACAGAAGCTGGTAATCCAGATTTTAGAATATGGGACGGCGATAATAAAATAGTTGGATACATAGAAGCTAAAATTCCTAACACCGATTTAAACAGAACAGAACAATCCGAACAATTACAAAGATATTTATCTACATTTCCAAATGTAATACTAACCGATTTTTATGAATTTAGATTATACAGAAACGGTGAATTAATAGAACGAACATCAATTGGAAGACCTTTTGTTGCACAAAAATTAAAAACTATACCAGCTGTTGAAAATAAAAAAGATTTTGAACACTTATTAAACCGTTTTTTTGATTTTTCACTTCCAAAAATATTTACAGCCGAAAGTCTTGCCCTTGAGCTTGCCAAAAGAACAAAGTTTTTGAGAGATGAAATTGTAAGCTTAGAATTAAAACACAATAATAAAAAAAATTATATAAGAGGTTTTTATAATGCTTTCAAAAAATATTTAATAGCTGGTTTAAAAGAAGATGAATTTGCTGATTTATATTCACAAACAATAACTTACGGTATGTTTGCTGCCAGAACCAGAGCAGGAAATAGTTTTGACAGAGAATTGGCAGTTAAATATATTCCACAAACTATAGGAATTTTAAGAGAAGTTTTTGAATTTATTTCTTTTGGCAAAGTTCCAAAACAAATGGAAGTTATAATTGATGATATTGCAGAAGTGTTGCAAGTTGCTGACGCATCAAAATTATTAAATGATTTTTACAAACAAGGAAAAGGTGATGACCCTATAATACATTTTTACGAAACATTTTTAAATAAATACGACCCAGATACAAGAGAAAAAAGAGGAGTTTATTACACGCCAGAGCCTGTTGTTCAATATATTGGAAATTCAATAGATAAAATATTAATAAACGAAACGCTGAGAAAATTTACACCCATTGTTTTGTTATAAATCAAATAACAGATATAAATTTTTTGAGCGGACAATCATATATAATCCCTCTTTGGCAATATAAACAAAATGGAGATGCTTTTAACGGTAACGGAAAAGGAAAAAAGAAAGTTTCAAATATTAATTTTGAATTAGAAAAGTTTTTACAAAAAACATACAACAAGAAAAATATTACAGAAGACATATTTTACTACATCTATGCCGTTTTATATTCAAATACTTACAGACAAAATTTTTCTGAATTATTAAAAATAGATTATCCAAAAATACCGTTTACCAAAGAAGTAAAAATATTTAAAAAAATAGTAAAGCTAGGAAAAGAACTTTCGGACTTACATTTATTAAAATCAACAAAAATAAATAAACCCCAAATAAAATTTCAGGGCGAGGGAACAGGAAAAATAGAAAGAGTAAAATATGTTAAAGAACAAAAAATAATTGAAATAAACGATACACAATATTTCGAAAATATTAAACCAGAGCTTTGGGAATTTAAAATAGGAAAAAATCAGGTTGTAAAACAATGGCTTAAACAAAAAGAAAAAATACAATTTGATAATATAATTGAATTTGGAAAAATAACAACTTCAATTTATGAAACGTTTAAAATACAAGCCAAAATAGATAAAATATTTTCAGAGATAATTGACAATTTGATAGTGTTTTAGGCATATTAACCTGAATAATTCATAAATTTTCTATTCCGATGCGTAACTGTCTGTATATTTGAACGTCCTCTATTTTTAAATCTATCAGACATTTACGCATCTCATAACGAGAATTTATGAATTAATCAGGTTAAGGAATTGTTTAAAAAAAGATTTAAATTTGTCAATTATTTTATTGAGAACAAAAAATATATATTTTAAAATTTTTCACTTAAAATTAAATTAAATTTTTAGAATAAAAAAAAAATATTAAATTTGTAGGTAGTAATAAAACAACAAATTTTATATTTATTAATTTAGATAGGAATTATATAAGTCTTAAATTATGAGCCAATTAATAACAGTAACAGATATTTCAACTATACGTCCCGTTTTTTCACAAGGAGCAAGCGAAAACATAAAAAGGTATAATCAGTTAAAAAAACTTTTTGAAAAGAACAAAGAATACCAAGTTTTTGCCGAACCTGTACCAGCTGGAGGACAAAAAATAGCATGGCATACCGATTTTAAAGGACGTGCTATTCCGTATGAAAAGCTATCAAAAAGCGAACAAGAAACAGCAAAAGGACGGTTAAAAAACCAAGTTAATAGACTTTATCAAGGAGTTGTAAAAGTAGTAAAAGGTTCAAATAAGGGAACAAAAGAATTATTTGACCTCATAGATTCGTTTATAGAAATTCCTGACTATAAAGATATTTATGTTATAAAAAATCCTAATGGACAAACAAATTTTTGCATTATAAGATGGGGTTTTACAACCGATAATTTTAAAGCTCAAACTGGTTTGGTTGAAAAACTTATTCCATTAAAAGTTGATACTGTCGTAATTAAAGCAGAACTTCCAGATAGTTCACCTGCTGCGAGTGAAAAAATAATGCTTGAAACAGGAAACGAAACTTTTGAAGCAACAACAGATTTTGAAGGTAAAATTTACTTGGAAGATGTACCAATATTTGGAAAAATTGATGCTTACCAGATAAATAAGGAGGAAGAAAAAATATATGAACATAATTATATAAACGATCATAACGATGAGTATCTTTTTCAGATAGGCGAATTGGAGATTCCGCCAGTTATGCAAAATACAATTATTAAAACTGTTGCAAAAAGTGGAGCAAAACTGGCAAATATTACAATGTTTGTTAAGTTTGGAGAAAGTGAAGGAGAAATAAAAAGTAACGAAAATGGAGAGATAAAACTTGGAGAACTTGAAGTAGGTACAGAAATACAGTGCTGGCAAATAATTGATAATAACAGAAGTAAAACAACAAAATATGTTGTTTCTGAAAATATGGAATTTTATAATTTTAATGCAAAAAAGCCAATCACATCTGGAAAAATGAATATTAAACTTATTGATGAAAAAGGAAATCCAATTCCAGAATCAAAAGTTAAAATATTTTATGACGGAAAAACAGAAGAATTTAAAACAGATAAAAATGGTAATATTTTAATAAATAATGTAGAGTTTAAAACAGAAATTAAATGTCAGCAGGTTGTTGATAATATTGCAAAACATCAAACATCGTTTGTTTTTGAAAAAAATAAAAAAGATTATATAATGACAGGTTCAGTACCACGACCTGTTGCAAGATATGCAAATATAACAATACAAGTTGTAAATAGACAAGACGAGGTTATTCCAAATCTGAAAGTTGTAGTTGATAATGGAAAAAAAACTTCTAATTTGATAAGTAATCAAGACGGAGAAATTTTCCTTTCACAAATAAATTGTAGTCATCAAATAATTGTAAAAACAGAGTATCAAAAGAAAAAAACAGAAAAACTTTTTTACTGTAAAGACGATAATGAATTTCATAAAATAGTACTTGGCAGAAAAAAAGGCTTATTTTGGCTTTGGTTAATTCCTTTGATTTTGTTATTTCTGGCTGCTTTATTTTACTTTTTTTTATTACCATTTATTTTAGATGATAAAGAAGATATTATACCAATTGTTGATACCATTTTGGTTGTGGACACAACACATGTTATAGATACTATTCCTGAAGTTGTTGAAGAACAAAAAGGGATAAATATTGTTGTACTTGATAAAAAAACAAATCAACCAGTTGAAAACGCTTCGGTTACATTGGAATATAATGATCAGAAAATTGAACGAGAAACAGATGCAAAGGGTATAATTAATTTTGCAGATGTTCCAGAAGAAAAAATACAAATTTCGATTACTATTAATGCACAAAGTTATACAGAACAGATAGCTACGTTTATGTTTACCAAAGAAAAAACATTTTATATGTCAGATAAATCAGTAGATGTTTCTGAAATTGAAATTCCTTGTGGACAAACAATTAATTCAAAAGGATATGGCTCTACAATAAAAACCGTAAGGGTAAATAAAACAAGCGGAACAGTTAGAATTATTTTTGACACCTTCTCAATTGCAGACGAAGTAATTATTTATAATGGAAAATCCTCTGAAATAAATGATAATAAAATAGCATGGAAATCAAAAGGATATGTAAGAAGCCGACATAGAGAAAACTTTCAAATTAATAGTCCAGATAGTTTAATAACAATACAAATTAATGGAGGCGATGAAAAAAGAACTGAATGGTATTTCAAAGTTTATTGTAATTAAAATCAAATTATGGCATTTTAATACATCAAGTGTTTAAATTTCAAAAAAACCTAAAACTTTACATTTGTGAAACATGCTAAGTAAATTGATAATTCTTTTATATTAGTAATTTGGGCATTTTTCATAAATGCAAATTACTGCGTTATTTTGATTATTTTAAAATCCTCATTTACAATAAGTAAACTGCGGTATTTAAAAAATATAAATGCCTTGTACTTTACACTTATGAAAAACGCCGTAATTTGCAAGATATTGAGATTATTGAAGAATGAGTAGCTTTCAAAAAAAATTCAAGAGCATATTATTGTAATAATCAAAGTAAAATAAGGCGTTTTTCACAAGTATCAATTTCATCGTTACTTTTGAAATATTAAAATGCTCATTTACAAAGGTAAACTTTAATTCTAATATTTCAAAAAAGCCTTGAACTTGACACTCGTGAAAAACGCCTAAAATAAAGAGTAAAATATCATTCTTGCAAGTCTTATTTACGTTTTGTGCAAAAAAGTTGCATAAAATAAAAATAAGTTATTATCTTTGCAGTGTATTAATAATAATAAAATATTTTATGTTTTTAGAATTTAAGTGTAGTAATTTTTTATCCATTAAAGACGAGGTAAAGCTTAATATGTCAACCATTAATGCTTATACAGAACATGCTGATACTCATATTATAAAAAAAAATGGTAGAGCAGATTTAAAGTTATTGAAATCAGTTGCAATATATGGCAGTAATGGTGGCGGAAAATCAAATTTAATCCAAGCTATGTTTTTTATGAAAAGGTTGCTTGGCAATTCATTCAAAAACTCATTAGAGTCTCTGGCTGAAAAATCGGTATGGAACTATTATCATAGATTATCAGCAGAAACAGTAAATAAACCCTCGTCGTTTGAAATTTCTTTTATAATTGATGGTATAATTTATAGGTATGGGTTTTCTGTTCAAGACTGGACAATATCAAATGAGTGGTTATATAAAACAGATAAACGTGAAACCATGCTGTTTGAACGGATAGGCTCGGATTTTAAAATAAATGGAACTGGATTCATTGAGGGTAAACGACATAAAGAGGTAAAGCACAGCGTTCTGTTGTTAAGTTTTCTTGCCCAACACAATGCACCAGAATCATCAAAGATATATAAATGGTTTCAAAACTTTAATATTATGGATGGTTTAAAAGACACTTATGTTAAAAATTATACTCGCAAATTATTAGAGACAAATAAGCAGTTCAAAAAGTGGATAAAGGTTGCTTTGCGTTTTTTAGAAATAAAAAATGTAGCTATTGAAGAAAAAGAACTTGTAGCAGTTCATCAAAAATATGATGAAAATAATTTTATTACAGGACAAGTAAGTCTTCGCATTGATACGGAAGAAAGCACTGGAACACGTAAACTTATTTATTTTCTTGGGGGTTTATATAGTACATTATTCACAGGAACAACGTTTGTTATTGATGAATTTGATTCAAAACTACATCCTAATTTGTCGCGAAAGTTAGTTGAATTATTTCACAAATACAATACAAATGGTGCTCAATTTATTATTACAGCTCACGACCCGACTCTACTTGATAATGAAATTTATAGAAGAGATCAAATTTGGTTTATCGATAAAAATCAATTTGGAGCATCTGATTTATATCCAATGTCTCAATTCAAAGCTACGAATGGTCTTAGGAGTACATCAGATTTTAGAAAGATGTATTTAAATTGTCATTTTGGTGCAGCCGAGAGCATAAATATTTCTAACGAGTTGATAAATCTAATTCAATAAACATGTCCATAAGATATACAAGAAATATTGGTAAAGAAGGAAAGCGAGGCAGTAAAAAAGACCCTAAAATCGTATTTTCTTTTGAATACTTAGATGTTCAACAAGGACAAACATTTAAAGAATGGAGTAAAAAAGATTATCTGCTTAAACTAATTGAAATAGGAAAAACATTAAATAAACATACCGTAAATCAAGCTCTTGCAGACCAACTAATTATCCAATACGATATAAAAGATAAAAAGAAATGGGGTAAAAATAATATGCCCAAAGTATCAAAATGGAAATATCCTAAATTGTTACCAAAAGATGATGTTCCATGGAGCAAAATAGAATTAGGGAGAAAATTAAGAGTGATTGGATATCTCGAATTAAATATATTTTACGTTGTATTTCTTGATAAAGAACACGATTTTTTTCCGTCAATATCATAATTTTAGATTTAATTGTATATGAAAAACACATAACATTTATCTTCGTTTTTATTTTTTTGTACCAATATTTATGATACAATTGTATTTTACAATGTAAGGAATGATACAATTATACAAAGGTTTAATGATACAATTAAATGATTATAAACCAATAGAATAAAGAAATACAAATGTGTAAAAACTTTTGTTATGGGTATTTATCTCTAACACATACATACGTTCTTTGGTACAATAATAAACTTAAAACTTCGCATTATACAAAATAATTAAAATACTCATTTACAGAAACAAACTCAAAATTTAAGTATTTTGACGTATTTGATTTTCTATGAGTACACTTTTAACTCCCTATAAATAATTTAAAATAAATAAAAAACTAAAATATACAAAATAATTATGAATTCAATAATAACAAAAAAAATAGAAAATGTTAGATATACACTTGGAAGCCCTGATTCTGCGAAAGGTAGATACAATCAAATAAAAGGTACATTTCCACGAGGAAAAGAACATTTAATATTTGCTGAACCAATAATATTGAACGATGGACGTGATATTGCTTGGACAACAGGATTTAAAGGAGCCATAATAAACTACAATAAACTATCATCAGAAGAACAATCCGTGGCCAGAAAAATGCTCAGCAAAGAAATAAAAAAATTGTTTGATGCCGCTAAAATATATGAGGACTCTTCGCTTTCGGAGTTTTTTTATAAGTGTATAGAAATCCCAGACTTATCTAATATTTATATAGTTAGAAAGGGTGATCAAGAAAAAATTGTTCTTACAGAATGGGGTTTTGTTTCTGATATTCCTGGTGCCGAGCGTGGACTTCTTGCCAAAATTATTAATGCAAAAAAAATCCCAATGCATTTTAATGTTGTTTATCAAGACGATGATTCAAAAGCAGTTGGAGTAGAAATTAATTTTGAATTTGAAGATGAAAAAGAAATTCATCGTTCTAACGATAAAGGGCAGATTGTACTTGAGGAGGTAAAACCAGACGAACAAGTAAAAGCATTTCAACTTGAAAATGGTCAACCCACAAATATTCAAACTTATGAATGCTATGAAGAAGGGCGTTACAAAATAAAAGTGCCACGAATACTTGGTATGCGATTTAAAGTTGTAAATGGCAAAGACCAACCACTTGCTAATTTGAATTTTAAATTTAGTTTTGACAACGAGGAGCGAACACTTACAACTGGTACAGATGGTGTTATGATGTTACCAAATATCCTTACAGGTACAAAAGTAAATACATCTCATAACTCCAAAGACAGTGGAATGATTACCAATAGTTTTGTTTGTGAAACCAACAGAAATGAATATTTGATTATTATTAAAGAAAAAGAATATCAAATGCGTTTTAAAGTGGTAAACAAAAAAGACAAAATAATTCCTAACGCCGAAATAAAAGTAAAATACAATGGCAAAACGGCAACTTTATTTACTGATTCAGAAGGATATGCTATTTTGGAAGGAGTAGAACCTGGAACCAAAGTTGAGGTAATTGCCACTAAAAAGAAAAAATAACAATGTTTTTCAAAAATATCAAAAAAGTCGGCATTTTTCATAAATGCAAATTACTGTGTTATTTTGATTATTTTAAAATCCTCATTTACAATAAGTAAACTGCGGTATTTAAAAATTAAAAATGCCTTGTACTTTACACTTTTGAAAAACGCCAAAAAGTCTTTACTCTTTGAAAAAGACTAATTAATTAACAAATAACAAAAAATACTCATGAAAAATAAAATATTACTAAGTATAACTGTCTTATTATTGGTGTTTTTTACATCTTGTTCAATTTTTAATAACTCCGATAACAATTTAAAATCAAATAAATTTAGATGGAAAGTAAAATTAACAAAAGGAAAATATATTTACAATACAGAAGATTTATACTTTTTTGATTCGAGTTTTGACTGCTATATGTATAATAAATGTTTTGATATTGACAGCCTTTACGAAACCTCTTCAAAATCATTAAAAGTAAGTAAAGACACTACCATTAAATTTCAGGCATATTTATTTACAGACAATTATGAATATATGTTTGTAACAATAAATAAAAAACATTGTTGGATTAGAGCAGAAATACCAATTGATGAAGCTTCAAAAATTTTTTTAAAAAAATACCTACATAGTTCTACTAAACCAACTTTCGTAAACTATGTTGAGGTAATTCCATTTAAAACTAACGAAAAAATATTTGTTTCGTGTTATGACAGCTGGCATATTATTGATATTGATAAAAAAATAAGTAAACAAATTGGCTCTAAAGGTGGGCGTTTGGAGGCGTGTAGAATGCTGTTTCCCAAAAATTGTGTGGAATGTTATATTGATTTAGGCTGGGGAGAAACAGTATATTACGATGAAGATGGTGAGAAGAAATAAGAACTCCCTTATTTAAAGCTTTTTATGGCGTTTTTCACGAGTATCAATTTCTTCGTTACTTTTGAAATATTAAAATGCTCATTTACAAAGGTAAACTTTAATTCTAATATTTCAAAAAAAGCCTTGAGCTTGACACACATGAAAAACGTCCTTTTTATACAGCCCGTATCAATAACAAACTGTGTGATTTTTTCAAATATAATTACTCAATTTAGGTATAACCAAAAAATAATTTTGCAATGAAAAATACATTTTTAATACTTTTTATCGTTATAATTTCACTAACTATTATTTCCTGTGATGATGTGAAAGAAAAAACCAAAAATTCCATAAATAAGAGTGGAGAAACAATAGGTAAAACAACAACTGAATTTATTGAAGGAGTTGGAGAAGGGATTAATCAAACCTTTTCGGTAGATATACAAATATCGAAAGAGTTGTCAAACAAAGGAATGCAAACAGGAGCATATTCAATTGAGGAATCAGCGTCTGGTGTACCAAATATTTTTACTCTTTATCTCATTTTTAACCAAAATTTTAAAGAGAAAATACTAATGAAAGCCTATGACAAAAATGATTTAGAAATAGGTAGAGTAAAGACTGAAGTGAACGGCAAAAAAAATGAAGCAGATTATTACGATTTTATTTTTAATACAAGAACAAAATTAAAAAATAATGGAAGACTTGTGATAGAGTTAGATAAATAGTTTGTTATATTAATTGAAAAGTCGGGAAAACTTTTCAGTAATATACAGAATAGTTGGAAAAACTGCTTATTGCCCTGAATGTCTAACAGATAAATATTGCAAAAAAGGTTTCCCGACTTTTCAGTATATTAAAGACATTTTTTAATTCAATAAAAATATTAACAATAAATAATTTAATTATGAAAAATATACTAAAAAGTATTTTAACATTGAGTTTAATAATTGTGTTTTCTGTAGCAGTATTTTCTCAAAGTATTGTAGGTAAATGGAAAACCATTGATGATGAAACAAATAAAGCTAAATCTGTTGTGGAAATTTATAAAGAAAATGGTAAATATTTTGGAAAAATAGATAAATTGTTTTTAGAACCAGGGATTGAGCCTAATCCAAAATGTGTTGAGTGTGAAGACGATAGAAAAAATAAACCTATAAAAGGAATGGTTATTATAACAGATATGGAAAAAGATGGCGATGAATACGAAGATGGAGAAATACTTGACCCATCAACTGGAAGCGTTTACAGTTGTAAAATGTGGATTGAAGATGGAAATCTTCAAGTGCGTGGTTACATTGGTTTTAGTTTATTTGGACGCTCGCAAACATGGTTGCCTTACAAATAACAATAACCTCATTGAAATTGATAATCAAACTCATACTGAATTGTCAAAAAATAATTTCGGAACAGCATTGTTATTTCATTATTTTTTGACAATTTCTTATTTTTGAAATATCTCACTTAATACTTTTAATGATTTTAATTTCATTAAATTTTCAATATAAAAGGTGTAATAAATTAGAATTTTTTGTAATAAATAACTTCTTGTTATATTGGATATTATTATTTTATGAAAATCAACTAACTCTGTATTAATTAGTTCAAAAAAAATCTTGCTTTCAAATTCGTTCATTCCATATTTTTCATCACAAAAACCACTAAATTCGCCCTGTGAAATATCAAAATATTTGTTTTGAGAAGAAAAATTTGAATTTGGCTCAAAACCAATATATTTTGTAATTTTCACCAAAAATAATAAATGATAATTTGTGAAATTTTGATTCTGCAAATCAAGTACTTGTAAAGAATTACTAATAAAATCAAAAAGCTCTTCATCTACTACATCTACTTTAATTATTTTACTTAATATTTCTGTAAGAAAAAAAACCATTGCCGTTTTTTCTATATTAAAAGGAATTGAAACATAAGGAGTTTTAAGAGAGACTTCTTTAATCTTTTGTAAACTTTTATTTTCATGATAATTAAATTCTAAATTAAGCAAAAATAGAGGTTGATAAATATTAATTAGCTTTGTTCGCTTTTTTTTACTATTCAAACCATAAATAATAAACGATTTTTTTCCAAAAGCTCTTGTAAAAATTGTTACAATTTTACTATTATCATTATATTTTGTTTGATTTAAAACAATACCTTGTGTTTTGTGAAGCATAATTCTTTATTAAATGTTAAAAAATCTTTAGTTAGTGTTTATTTTGCAAAATTATACTATATTTGTTGTTTAAAATTAATATTAGTAATTTTCTTTTTAAAAAAAATCAAATACATAGGATTATTCGGCGTTTTTCATAAGTGTAAAGTAAGGAATGATACAATTATTCAATGGTACAATGATACAATTATGTGTTTATAA
>JAOZTW010000944.1 GCA_029938985.1 Bacteroidales bacterium
CAGACTGATGTTATATTTTTTATTGGGGTGTTCGTAGTAGCGTCCATAATTTCTATATGTGATCCCGTTTTAAGATTATTATTAGGATTAACGGCAGGGTCATAAGCTGCAGATAAACAATGCCACGCTTCATGTATTAATAATCTCATTACATTAAAATAATGGTTTTGAGGTGTCAATCCAGGAGGATTTATTAATGTTAGATAATGTATAATTCCTGTATTGAAATTTTTATCAGGTAAACCACCTGGCACATTTAAACCAGCTGGCACATAAAAACTACCATAATTAGCACCTCCAGTACCTTGTGGATTGTTACCAACACAAAAAAACAAATATGAAAAATTTCCGTTTGAATACATATTTAATGCTGTTTGATGTGTAACTACAATAACATCCACCTCTAAATCATCAAGCAGAAGTTCGTATTTATTTTGTTTATATTGAAAAAAATCCAAATCTTGTATACCAGCTTGCACTATGTAGGGGTTTGGATTAACTGTTTGAGGATTGGGGTTGTAACGAAATTGAGGTAGAATATTTTGAAGATTTTGAAGATTAAAATTTGCGTTTATTGCAGGATACAAACATATCTTAAGATGTATATGTCTAAATTTAAATGAGTTATTGGCATCTAATACTAACTCTGCTGCCATTGAACGACAAAGTTTCAGTACTTTTCCCCAAAATGGATTGATAATACTCTGGAAAACAGCATTGTGTATCCAATCACTATAACTTATTGAAATATGTTGAAATGAATACGCTTCAGAATAAACATTTAATAAGGCAATACTTGTATTAGTTTCTAGCATAGTAAAAATTATATCTCCCATAAATACTGATATTGAAGTTTCTCCAGAAAAGAAATTTTTAACAACAGTATTTACAGGTTGATTACTAAAAAACGCACTTTGATTTATCAAAGCCTTAAGACTTGGTTTTATTTTATCTTCTGTCAGCCCTTCTTCACCTTGAGCATTTACTCCTCCAGAATAAAATATATGACTTATAAGACGAGTACCAGTATAGCCATTTAACATAACAGCAGCTACAGGTATTGTCTGTGGAACTCCTAAATTAAATCCAAAAAAAAACGCATTAAATGTATTTGGGTTAGGTTGGAGAACCAAAGTATTTCTTTCAAAAATATGAGTAAAAGTGTTATTTGTACCAGTAGTTATTGTAAGCGAATCTCCTTTAAAGTACCAAGATATGAAACCAGAACACATAGCATAAACATTTTGCATTTCCTGCGTTTTATTTTCAATTGTAATTCCTAAGTTTTTATCCATTTCGACATTGAAACGTGAATTTATACTGAGACTATGCTCTTGTATTTCCGAAGTTGATAATTCTTCGGTATTAAAAATAGGATCTATTGGACTACATATATTTATTTTTTTCCCTAAGTCTATCATATTAAAAAAGTTAGTGTTTTAGTTATCTTATATGAATTTTGTTTGTATAAACAGGTTTACCTTTACTTTGTATAGCCTATATTAAGTTCTATGTTTTGAATTGGTTATTTTTATCTGGATTGTTACTTTAAAAATAATCCAGTATATTTTAAAGAAATAGTATAATATGTTATTT
>JAOZTW010000945.1 GCA_029938985.1 Bacteroidales bacterium
TATTGAAAATCATATAGTTAATTGTCACAAGAAAAGTTTTCCCGACTTTTCAGATGATAACCTAAATCTAACGAAGAAAATTTCAGGAATTAAATTATAGATAAAAGATTAATTTAGGACATAAAAAATTATACGATTGTTTTTTCAGGATTAACCAAATTTGTAAAATAAAATAGGAGAAAAAAGTATATTCCCTCACAAACTTAAAACAATGTAAAGTTATAACAGGAATATGCACTTTTATTTATATGGATTTGAAGGAACAACGTTTTATAGCAACCGTTTTGAACAAGTAAAAGTGCAGGATATAAATCTAAGTTTTTTTTCATACCATCCTATTGTTGGTTTTATGATAGATTTTAATTATTTCTTTATTAACTGGAACACACATTTTTATTACAAAGATATTATTAGACATACTATTTCTATTGGTATTCCAATGTATAGAGGTTCATAATATTTAAAATGGTTTTCTCTGCCATTATTTGTAAGCTTAAAAACAGCAGTTTGTAGATATGTTTGTAATTAGAAAATAGTTATTTCGTTTTAATTTCTTCACGTATTTTATCAATTTGTTGAAAAGATAAACCAGTAATTATTTTAATAGTTTCGTTTGTAAGTTCGGCAAGAATGCTGTTTTTTGCTGTTCTAGTTTTTTCATTTTCTACTCCCTTTCTTAAACCTTCTTTTCTGCCTTCTTCTATACCTTCTTTTAGACCTTCGTTTCTACCATCTTCTTTTGTTGTAGCTACCATATCACGCTCCGAAGCTCTACGCCCGAGATAATATTCATATTGTTTTCGTTCTTCATCATTCATTTTTAAAACTCTTAATTTCTCTTTAACTTTTTCTATATTTTTAGATTTACTGCCTTCTTTTATCTTCTCATTTTTAAACCAAAAAATCCATTCGTCTATTGCATTCTCTACTACATTTTGATATTTCTCTACTTGAATTAAATAATATTCAGGATAAATTTCCAAACTATTATATCTGGCTTCTTTCGGAATAAGTTTTTGAACTTTTTCACTGTCCTTATCTATTTTTTCGTGTGTGTTTAACCCAACAAATTCGGTCTTACCATAATATAAATAATCGTCTCCTATACCAAGATTAAAATACAAAATGCTAATTGATATTACTTTACTAATATTTTTATACGCATCACCTATATCAATACCTTCTGTAATATTTTTTGAAGAGCCGTATAAAATTCTGTATAAATAATCGGATTCTTTTGTATTTTGAATTTCAATTATTATATTTCGGTCTTTGTTATCTTTTACTAAAACATCTACACGATTAAATTTATCTGTACTATCTTCGTGATTACCTTCGCTCTCCGAAATATTTAAAACCTTGATATTGTTATCGTTCAATAAAGCACATAAAAAACCTTCTACAATATCGTAATTTGCTTTATTGCGTAGCAAATGTTTCATTGCCCAATCGAACCGTATTATTCTTTGTTTTTTCATTTTACAAAGATAAAATTTTAATTAAATAAATTAAAACAAAATATTTTGAAAAGCCGTCAAACACTTAGGCATATCAAAATAAATAATTAACCATTTAAACTTGTTCTTTTGAATT
>JAOZTW010000367.1 GCA_029938985.1 Bacteroidales bacterium
TAGTAGTTGTAAATATATGTATATGACATTTATAAAACCAAAAAACACTGCGTCATATAAAATCATTAAATACAGATTTATAGAAGTAAACTCTTACTTTATGCAGGGTTTGTTCATAAAAAATAAAATCAGAAAATAAGAAGCTTATTTTCAAATTATTATAATTGATGATGTTTGATTATTCGTTTTTGTTCAACAAAAAATAAATTATTAATTTAAAGAAAAACAGTGGCTTAATTAAGGCTTATTTTTTTTATGAACAAACCCTGTTACTTTATGAGGTTCTTTGAAGCCTATTAAACTGGAACTTTTGTTGAAAATCATATCCAATTTTGCAATAAAAAAGTGAACTTATAGAAGTTCACTTTTTTATAATTGTTTTATTCTAAAATTAAAGTTATCTTTTCAATAAATTAATGAATATATTTTATGCAACTTTAAGTCTTTTAGACATTTTAACTCTTGATTTTGCATAATCTAAGGTTATTTTTAAAACATTGTTTTTATCCGATTTCATTTCATACATTGCATCAATCATTATTGTTTCGCAAATAGAGCGTAGCCCTCTTGCTCCAACTTTATATTCTAACGCTTTTTCAACAATAAAATCAAATACGTTTTCATCAAACTGGAGTTTAATTTTATCCATTGCAAGTAATTTAACATATTGCTTAATAATTGCATTTTTTGGTTCAGTTAAAATTCGTTTCAACGATGCTCCGTCTAATGGACTAAGATATGTTAATGAAGGAATACGACCAACAATTTCGGGTATCAAACCAAAACTTTTAAGGTCTTGTGGAGTAATGTATTGCAACATATTTTCACGTTCCAATTTATCACTATCTTTAATAGAATTAAATCCCACAACTTGTGTGTTGAGTCTTTTAGAAATTATTTTTTCGATACCTGCAAAAGCACCACCACATATAAAAAGTATATTTTTGGTATCAATGCTAACAAGTTTTTGCTCAGGGTGCTTACGTCCTCCTTCTGGCGGAACACCAACTACCGAACCTTCTAAAAGTTTTAACAAGCCTTGTTGAACACCCTCACCCGAAACATCTCTTGTAATTGATGGGTTGTCTGATTTTCTTGCTATTTTATCTAATTCATCAATAAAAATTATGCCTTTTTCAGTAGCTTTTACATCGTAGTCAGCCGCCTGTAAAAGTCTTGACAATAGGCTTTCTACATCTTCACCTACATATCCTGCTTCTGTCATAACAGTAGCATCTACAATGGTGAAAGGCACTTGTAATTTACGAGCTATTGTTTTTGCTATCAATGTTTTTCCTGTGCCAGTTTCGCCCACTAAAACAATGTTTGATTTTTCAATTTCTACATCGTCTTTATTAGAAATTTTACTTCTAAGACGTTTGTAATGATTATATACGGCTACAGAAATAACTTTTTTTGCATCATCTTGACCAATAACATATTGATCCAAGAAGCCTTTCATTTCTTTTGGTTTTAGTAATTCTAAGGAATCTACATCAAAATTACTTTTTGAAACCTCGTCTTCTTGTACAATAACGTTAGCCTCATTTACACAATTATTGCAGATATTGCCTTCTTTTCCAAGTATCAAAAGCGACACTTTACTTTCAAGCCTTCCACAAAATGAACATCTTTTCATAATTAAAATCTTATTTTTGTTACAATATCATCTACAATTCCGTAATCAACAGACTCTTTTGCGTCCATCCAATAATCTCTTTCACCATCAGCCAAAACCTCTTCAACTGTTCTACCACAATTATCAGCCAATATTTTAGCTAATTGTAGTTTTGTTTTTTGAATTTGTGCGGCAGTAATTTCAAGGTTTGTAGATTGGTCTTGAATAACTCCACCAATTGATGGTTGATGAATCATTATTTCGGAGTTTGGATATACAAATCGTCGTCCTTTTTCTCCTCCTGATAATAAAACTGCTCCCATAGAGGCGGCAAGTCCAAAACAAATTGTTGACACAGGTGAAGAAATCATTTGCATTGTATCATAGATAGTTAAACCAGCTGTTACTGAACCTCCTGGACTGTTCAAATAGAGAGTTATCTCTTTTCCAGGTTTGGTCATTTCTAAGTACATTAGTTGGTCCACTATTTCTTTTGCGGTGCTATCATATACTGGTCCCCAATAAAAAATCTTTCTGTTTTCCAGAAATTTTTGGGTATAATTTAATGAATTAAATTTTTCAAATAAATCAAACGAATTATTTTGTACTGGTTCGAAATTTAGTTCTCTCATTATATGTTAAATGTTTAATGATTAATGTTTAATAAGCCACTAATTTTAATAATTGATTTTTCAGGAATACAATATAAACAGTAGCCAATGTGTAATTATTTGTCTTTATTTCGTTCAATCACTTCGTCTATAATTCCATATTCTTTTGCTTGTTGTGAGGTCATCCAAAAATCACGGTCAACATCTTTTTTAATTTTGTCCATCGAAGCACCAGTATGGTTTGCTATTATTTCGTATAAATCGTTTCTTACAGACTTGAGGTGTTCAACATCAATCTGAATGTCAGTAGATTGTCCATAAACTGCACCATAAGGTTGGTGTAGCATTATTCTTGAATGTTTAAGAGCAAAACGTTTTCCTTTTGTTCCTGCGGCAAGCAATACAGCACCAAGCGAAGCCGACATACCTGTACATGTGCATGAAATATCAGGATTTATATATTGCATGGTATCATAAATACCTAAGCCACCATAAATTGAACCTCCAGGAGTATTAAAATATATTTGAATATCTTTTGAAGGGTCTGCAGAGTCTAAAAATAATAGCTGTGCTTGAATAATATTTGAAACTACTTCGTCTATTGCCGTTCCAATAAAAATAATTCTATCAAGCATTAAGCGAGAAAAAACATCAACTTCTCTAAAAGGCATTTCCCTTTCTTCAATTACTGCACGGGTCATATTTTGGATGCTACCAGCATATTGTCCATAAGCAAGGCTATTAATACCTTTATGTTTTATGGCATATTTTCTAAATTCATTTCCTAACATATTGATTGTTTGTGTTTTTAAGAACTATTTAATATAAAGTTCTTTATTCGTTAATATTAGGCATATTAAAACAAATAATTAAGTTTTAAACTTGTTCTTTGTTTAAACTGGTCAATTATTTTATTTTAATATACCTTACTTTGTATTTTTATTCTTCAATTTTTTCGTCTTCTATCTTTAAATCAGCAATGCTTATTTCTTCATTTTTTTCTTCTTTATCTTCTGTTTTACTATCAATTTCATTCAAGTTTTTAAACTCCTCCATTGTAACCTCTTCTGATATTACAGTGGCGTTGTTATAAATAAAGTTAAATACTTTATCTTCAATAGCAATTTCTTTTACATGAGCTTTTTCATTATCTTTTAACTTAGAGTAACTTTCAGTAGCTATGTTTGTTAACATATCATCGGTTACACTATTTACAGGAATTCCATATTGCACAAACTGATTTAATGTAAGTTTTTTGTTGGCATTAATTTCGTCCTCTTCAGACACTTTTAACTTATTTGCCTCTAAAATGTGATATTTAATTATTTGCCATTTTAGCTGTTTTTGAAATGTAGGAAGTTCTGCTTCTATTTCTTCTTTGGTCTTAGGTTCTGCTAATTTTGAATTTTCTACTTCTTGCCATTTTAATAAAAAATCAGTTGGTAAGTCGGCCTTAGGAGTTTTCATTAATTCTTCTTGTGCATCTACGTTAAACTTATTAAGTGAATAAGTTCTATAAGCTTCTTGTATTTGTTTTGCAAAATTAAGTTTCAATTCTTCTTCCGATTTTATTACATCTTTGCCAAATGTTTTATCAAATAATTCTTGATTTAATTCTGCTATTTCAAATTTTTCTACTTCTAAAATTTCAACTTCAAAATTTTCAGAAATTTCTGAAAGTTTTTCTTTTTCAATTTTTAGTAAAGCTGCCAAATCAGTTTCATTTGTAAAAGCTTTTTTAATATCAATAGTTAATTTTGCACCTTTTTTTAATCCTATAAATTGTTTTTTTATTTCCTTGTCTTTTATAAATTCTATAAGTATTAGTTGTTCTTCTGATATTAATGCTTCAGCATCGTTTTTATTTGCTTCTTTCAAGTTTACTTTTAGTTGGCTTTTTCTGTTAGCTACCTCATCTGGAATAAAAGAACCATTTTGTTTTATGTAGTGTTCTATTTCGGTATCAACTTCTGCATTTGTAGCAGCAATGTTATATAATTTAATATTATGTGAAGCTAAGTCAATATTTAAAGTAGGAAATAAACCAAAATCAAAAGCAAATTTGAAATCTTTGGAATTTTTTACATCAAAAGAAGTATCTTCTGTTTTGTTTGGAAGTAAATCTCCAAAAAGCTTCATATTCTCTTCTTTAATATAATCATCTATTTTTGTTCCAAGTATTTTGTTTACTTCTTCAACAATAACTTGTTTCCCATGAAATTTTTTTATTAATCCAAGTGGAGCTTTACCTGGTCTAAATCCTTTTAATTGTGCTTTTTGCTTAATCTTTTTTAAAGATTTTGTTACTTCAACTTCATAATCTTTTTCTTCTATTTTAATAATCAAAGTACCAGTTAATTCACCTGTATTTTTTCTTGTAATTTCCATTTATTATCAAATGTTTAATATCGTTAAAATTTGCATTATAAAAAAAGCCACCCACAAAGTAGGCGGCTTTTAGTGCGGATGAAGGGACTCGAACCCCCATGCCTCTCGGCACTAGATCCTAAGTCTAGCGCGTCTACCAATTTCGCCACATCCGCAATTAAAAATTGGACTGCAAAGATAAATCTTATTTTTAAAAAGAAAAATTTTTTTAAATAATTTTTCTTTTTTTTTTTTAAAATTTATTTATATATTTGTAATATATTAATAATCTATAATTTAAAAATTTATATGCTTAAAAAAATTATATCAAAAAACAGGAGTTATCGTAGATTTTATCAAAATATTAAAATAGAATTAAATTTATTAGAACATTTTGTTGAGCTGGCACGTTTATCGCCATCGGCTCGTAACCAACAGGCTTTAAGATTTTTTATTTCTAATGAAGAAGAAAAAAATGAACAGATATTTAAACAGCTTACTTGGGCGGGTTACTTAAAAGACTGGGACGGACCAAAAGAAGGCGAAAAGCCTGTTGCTTACATTGTTATTATTAGTAACACCGATATTGCAAAAGTAAATTTAGCGAGTTGGATATATACCGATTTAGGTATTGCTTGTCAAAGTATTTTGTTGGGAGCAGTTGAAAAAGAGCTTGGTGGTTGTATTATTGCGGCAATAAATAAAGCTAATTTAACTAAAATTTTAAATCTACCAGAAAATTTAAAAATACTGACTGTTATTGCATTAGGAAAACCAAACGAGACAATACAAATTGAAGAAATGAAAAATAATGATATAAAATATTGGCGAGACAAAAATAATGTTCATCATGTTCCTAAAAGAAACATTGACGAAATTATTATTTAACTACTGAAAAGTCGGGAAAACTTTTCAGCAATATTAAAAAATACAATTTGCTGTTCAATTTGCCGTAGAGATAAGGCATGCCTTGTCTTTACAACTTATTTTGCATATAAAATTCTAAAGTTTTTGCCTTCATATTTACCAGATTATTAGATAGTTGTAGTTTTCTAT
>JAOZTW010000368.1 GCA_029938985.1 Bacteroidales bacterium
GAGCATTTTAATATTTCAAAAGTAACGATGAAATTGATACTCGTGAAAAACACCAAGAATGTTTTACAACATATTTTTATTATTATAAAATAAAACAAAAACATCAATTAGTTAATAATAAACTAATTAGATATACAATATTTACTAATTATATTAAGATAAAAACTTTTTCTTTCTAAAAAAAAAAAAAAATACATATATATTTTTTTGTAATTAAAATAAATTACATTTGTAAAAATAAATATTTCAAAAACTCTGCGATACGGAACAAAATATTGGCATATTTCAAAACTAACGAAGAAATTGATACTTGTGAAAAACTCCAAAATATTTTATAATCGGTATCAAGGAACAGAAAGAAATTCTAATCCCGAGGAAATAACTGATGGAAAAGAGAATCGCAACAATCCTAATAGTTATACACGAAACCTATCGTGTATCAAACCTGAATGCAATAATTTCACAATATTCAAATATTATTATTAGTCGTCAAGGTATCCCATTGCACGAAAGAGGAATAAGTATAATTTCTATCGTACTAAACGGTTCTACTGACGAAATTGGAGCTTTATCTGGCAAAATTGGCAAACTATCGGGCATTAAAGTTAAAACAACTATAATGAAAAAATAAATTTGTAATATCAAATTTTAAAAAAACCCAAATTATGATTTATAATCCAGAACAATATAGTATTAAGGACGAAAGTATGAAGCCTTTTATTGATGCTGAAGAAATATGGAATTATATAAATTCAGTAAAATCAACAAAAGAGCGTGTTAGGGCGGTAATAAAGAAGGCATTAAACAAAAACCGTTTAAGCTTAGAGGAAACTGCAGTGCTTGTAAATACAACTTCTCCAGAATTAATTGAAGAAATAAAACAAGGAGCAAAAACACTCAAAGAAAAAGTTTATGGAAATAGAATTGTTCTTTTTGCTCCACTTTATGTTGGTAATTTATGTGCAAATAACTGTGAATATTGCGGTTATAAAGCCTCCAATAAAGCAGTAAAAAGAATTACTTTAAACAATACCGACTTGGTAAAAGAAGTAGAAGCATTGCAAGATGCTGGTCACAAACGATTAATATTGGTATATGGAGAACACAAAAAATATGATGCAGATTTTATTTCAAATTCGGTAAAAGAAGTTTATAAGGTAAAAAAAGGAAATGGAGAAATACGTAGAGTAAATATTAATGCTGCTCCTCTTGATATCAAAGGATTTGAAACAGTTAAAAATTCGGGGATTGGAACTTATCAAGTTTTTCAAGAAACCTACCACCCCGAAACATACAAAAAGGTACATTTATCTGGCAAAAAGCGAGATTACGATTGGAGATTAACTGCACTTGACCGAGCCCAAGAAGCTGGAATAGACGATGTTGGTATTGGTGCATTATTTGGGCTATACGATTGGCGATTTGAAGTACTTTCAATTCTTAGACATGTAAATCATTTTGAAGCGGTTTACAAAGTTGGTCCTCATACTATTTCGTTTCCTCGTTTGCAAAATGCCTCAAATTTGAATATTGACAATACTTATAAGGTGTCGGACGAAGATTTCACTAAACTTGTAGCAATTTTTAGACTTGCTGTGCCTTATACAGGATTAATTCTTACGGCAAGAGAGTCTCAAAAAATAAGAGATGAAATAATGGAATTTGGTGTGTCTCAAATAGATGGAGGAACAAATATTGAGATGAAAGGTTATTCAAAAAACGAAACAGAGCAAGATATTGACAAAGAACAATTTGTTATAAACGATGATAGAAGTTTAAATGAAATAATGAATGAATTAATTGAAAATAAGTATATTCCTTCGTTTTGTACTGCTTGCTATCGTTTAGGGCGAACAGGTGAACATTTCATGGAATTTTCGGTTCCTGGTTTTATTAAAAGATTTTGCACTCCCAATGCAATACTCACACTTGCAGAGTATTTGGAATATTATGCACCTGCCAAAACAAAAGAGGCTGGCTATAAATTAATTGAAAAAGAATTAGAAAAACTCGGAAACGATAAACGAGTAGAAAAATTAAAAGAAAAATTAATTGCCTTGAAAGAGAAAGGTAAAAGAGATTTATATTTTTAGAAAAAATTAAAATGGAATTAAAAAATAAAGTTATTTGGATTACAGGTGCTTCCTCTGGAATAGGAGAAGCACTTGCATTATTGTATGCTAAAAATGGTGCAAAAATAATACTTTCCTCTCGCAATGTAAAAGAATTAGAAAGAGTAAAAAAACAGTGTGAAATTGAGGAAAAAAATATTCTAATATTACCATTGGATTTGAGTCAACACAATGATATGGAGGAGAAAGCAAAAATTGTACTTGAAAAATTTTCAAGAATAGATATTCTTATTAATAACGGCGGAATTAGTCAACGTTCGTTGGTTACAGAAACTGATTTGAAGATGGATAAAAAAATAATGGATATTAATTTTTTTGGTGCAGTAGCTTTAACAAAATCAGTTTTACCACAAATGATAAAACAAAAATCGGGTAATATTATTGTAATGAGTAGCTTAACTGGAAAAATAGGAGTTCCTATGCGATCTGCTTATGCCGCTTCAAAACACGCATTACATGGTTTTTTTGACACTTTACGTGCAGAAATCTGGAAAGAAAATATAACAGTATTGCTTGTTTGTCCTGGATATGTAAAAACCAATATTTCGGTTAATGCTTTAAATGCAAATGGTTTACCACATAATAAACAAGATGCAAGTTTTAACAACGCAAAGACAACAGAATATGTAGCAAATAAAATAGTAAAAGCTGTTAAGAAAAATAAAAAAGAACTTTTGATTGGCGGCAAAGAAATTATGGGAGCACATATAAAACGTTTTTTTCCTAATTTATTTTTCAAAATTATTCAAAATCATAAGGAAAAAATAGGAAAATAGGCATAAAAAACAAGTTTTTTTAACAGAAAAAAATGAAATATATTGTGAATTTTAATTTAAAATTATTCTATATAAGTTATATTAGTTTAGTATTCTATTATTTACAAGAGCTATTTTTATGTATTTTTAACAAATGATAAAAATCATTTTTTTAATAGTTATAACATATCTATATTTGAACCTTAAATATATTATTAATTTTATTAATTTTTTAACATTAAAGAGTATAAGTTATGACTAAATTCAGAAACTTTAAAATGCTTTCAATGAGCATTTTAGCTATTGCATTAATGAGTATTTTTATGTATTCTTGCAATAACAACACAGGAGGTGGTAGTACTACAAGAGCAAAAGCTGTGATTGATGATGTTACTGCTGGCTGTATCGAATGTCACGGTAAATCGAACATGGGCAAAGTAATTGTAGAAGATTGGAAGATGAGTGCTCACGCTGCCAATGGAATTGGTTGTGTATCTTGCCATGCCGCCAAAGCAGAAGATGTAGATGCTTTTGAACATCATGGTCAAACAATTGCAACAATTGTTACACCAAAAGATTGTGCTACATGTCACAAACGTGAAACAGATGAATTTTTAGCAAGTCACCACGCAGATGCTGGAGCTATTATGGGGTCTTTAGACAACGTACTTGCAGAAGTAATTGAAGGACATGCTGGATTTAACGGAGGCGAAAATCCTGCGGCAGCTAATGGTTGTTGGCAGTGTCATGGTTCAAAAGTAACTTTACTTATGGACGGCGATTCACCTAAAAAAGACGAAAACGGTATTCCAATGTTTGACCCAAAAACTTGGCCAAATAGTGGTATTGGTAGAATTAACTTAGACGGTTCAAAAGGTTCTTGCTCTGCATGTCACCAACGTCATAAATTTGACAACGCACAAGCTCGTCAACCAGAAAACTGTGGTAAATGTCATATGGGACCAGACCATCCACAAATTGAAATTTACAACGAATCTAAACACGGTATTGCATTTAGAGCATACAGAGAAGAGATGAACTTAAGTGCAGACAAATGGGTTGTTGGAGAAGATTATTCAGCTGCACCTACTTGTGCTACTTGTCACATGAGTGCTACACCAAACCAACCTGTAACTCACGAAGTTGGAGCAAGAATTAGTTGGACACTTCGTCCAAAAGTATCAGAAAAAATTGATGCTTCTATGAAAAAGAAATATGCTAAATTAGGACAAGAACTTCCAGAAGGATTTTTATCTTGGGAAGCGAGACGAACCAACATGAAAGATGTTTGTGCACAATGTCATACAGAAAACTACATTGACGCATTCTATGTACAGTTTGATAGCCAAGTAAACTTGTATAACGAAAAATTTGGTAAACCAGCAACAAAAATGATGAAAGTATTGAAAGAGAACGGATTACTTACTCCTGTTAAATTTGATGAAAAAATTGAATGGACATTCTTCTACTTATGGCATCACGAAGGTCGTAGAGCAAGACACGGTGCATCTATGATGGCTCCTGACTATACTCAATGGCATGGTAACTATGAAGTTGCTGAAAGATGGTATATGGAAATGGTTCCAGAAATCAAAGAAATTATTGAACATGGTAAGAAAACAGGAAATGCTGCTGGAGCAAAAGTTGCAGAAGCGGCACTTAATGAAATATTAGAAAGTGAAATGCACAGATGGTTCCTTGGTAAAATGAGTCAGGAAGAAAAAGATGCAAGAGCTGAAGCTAATAAAAAATTTAGAGAACGATATACTAACTAATATTAGTTAATTATTATATAATTAAAGACTTGTATGAAAATACAAGTCTTTTTTTGTTTTATAATAATACTTTTTGGCATTATTATAAAAATTTTAAAATCCTCATTTACAATAGTAAATTGCGGTATTTAAAATTTATAATACCTTAAACTTTACACTTAGGCATATTAAAACAAATAATTAACTATTACAAAACAGAACTAACTATAAACTAAGGCAATGTTGAATATTTCTATTTTCAAAAATGTTCGCATTTAATCAAAGATTTTTTTTGTACTTACCTTTTGACAGTCTCTACATAACAGGGTTGGTTAATAAAGAATAAGGCTATATTGCCAATATTAAACAATAAATAATTACTTATTTTAAATATGTAAAAAGACACTTTTTAAAATGTATTTACTTGAAAATCTTTTTATTATAGTTATTTTGTCCCCTAATGTCCCCTTTCTTATATCATATAAAGAAATAAAATTATATTTTTGTAAATACTTGTTAATCATACCAACACTGTTTTGTAGGGACGATCCAAAAACCTATAAACTTTATTATAATTTTCATAAAAAAAACTCCTAATTAGTTTGTGATGAATTTTTATTTTATCAAAAAAGTATTTAAAATTTGTTAATTAACATTTTTTGTTTATTTTTACACTAAAATTTTCTTTTAATATTCCTAAAGTCTTAAATGTTAATATTTTTGTAGTGTTTTATAAACATATTGAATATTGAAAATCAATTGTATTATCCAATAATTATTTTTTTACAATTTGCAAATAATGAGTTATCTAAACATTTTTTTGAAAATGAATTAAAACATATTTTAGTTAATTAATTTTTCAAAAAAACTAAAGAACCATGGATTTCAAATATTGTTAGAGTTTGAAACTACTAATGTGAGAAGTATTTTGGCGTTTTTCACGAGTGTCAAGTTCAAGGCTTTTTTGAAATATTAGAAT
>JAOZTW010000369.1 GCA_029938985.1 Bacteroidales bacterium
AGGCAATTAATCAATGCTTTAATGTTATGGTAAAAAGTTTTCCCGACTTTTCAGCATGTATATAAAATAGTTAATCGTTTATTTATGATTAACGATTTAACATGCCTAAGTGCAATTTGATTTTTTAAATTAAATTGCACTTTTTTTTAAAAAAAGTGCAACTATTATTTTTTTTTTATCTTTGCAAAGTGAAAAGAGCTATTTTTTTACACAAACTAATTAAATTTATTAATCTTAAAAATTATTTTATTATGAGAAAAAATTCACATTATTTGTGGCAGTGCTATTTGTCTCTTCTTTGAGTTTTGCACAAACAACTTTATTTGAAGACGATATTGAAAGTTTTACAGCAGGAGATACTTTTGTTGAAAATGCAGATCAAAATTGGTGGACAACTTGGACACCTGGTTCAGTAGTAGAAGATGCAGTAATTTCAAGCGATTATGCACATAGTGGAAGCAATAGTGTTTTATTTGCTCCTAACGATGATGTAATTTTGAAATTTGGAGACAGAGCAAGTGGAAAATACGAAATCTCATTTTGGATTTATGTAGAATCAGGACAAGGTGGAGCATATTTTAATTTACAGAAATATGAAGAACCAGGTATTGAATGGGCTTTTAATTGCGTTTTTAACGATGACGGAACAGGTAATTTAGAATATTCAGGTTCAGACCATGCGTTTAGTTTTAGTTTAGACCAATGGGTTGAGATTAAAAACGAAGTAGATTTAGATAACGATTTATACAAAATGTATATTGATAAAGAACTTGCAGATGAACACCAATATAGTGCTGGTGGCGAAAATAGATTAGGTTGTATTGATTTTTATGGTGATGCAGGAATGGATTTTTATATTGATGATGTAAAAGTTGTAGAAGTAATAGCTTCGACTCCTCCAGCTGCAGGCGTTGATTTAACAGAAATAATAACCAACGGAACAGCAAATTCTATATTAAACCTTGAAAATACTGGTGTAGAGGATTTATATTTTCATATTTATCCAACATATTCTCAAACTGTAACAAAAAGTGAAGCAAACACAAACCCAACTACTGTTCAATTAGGTAGTTTTGAAAAAGGAGAAAAAGAAGAGATTGTCTTACAGCTCCTTACGGGAGATGTTAGTTATTTTACTATTTCAACAGAAACAGAACGAGTGATGAGAGAAGTAATTAAATTTACTCCAGAACAACTTGATGACTTTGGTGCAATTGGAACAGAATTAAACGCAGTGGTTTGTTTTGTTGGAGAAACACAACAAGATGGAACACCAATAACAGACTTTAAATTATCTGTTTATGATAGAGAGGATTTACTTTCTCCTGGACCTGGTGCAGTAATTGCAGAAAAAACATTCACTCCAAGTGAAGAGTATTCACAAACATTGGTAACATTTGACGAACCTGTTTACATTGCTGGAAGATATCTTTGGTTTGGTTTTCAATACACAGATCCAGGTTACTCAGATACTGACACAATTTTTGCTTTTTCTTATGATGGTAACGAAAGTGGTATGGTTGAAGGTTCTAACTGGATATCTCTTGGTGTCGGCTGGAGAAGTGACGTTGGAGGAAACTTAGGTTTAATTGGTATGGCATCGGGAACTCCTGCTGTAAACTGGTTATCTGTAAGTCCTTCTAATGGAAGTGTTGCTGCTAATGACAACGAAGATATTACTGTTAGTTTTGACCTTACAGAATTAGCTACAGGAGTACATGAAGCAAACTTAACTGTTGCAACCAACGACCCAGAAAATACATTTTACGATTTACCTGTAACATTAGACGTTTTAGAAGGAATAGAAAATACTAAAAATATTGGAATTATGACATACCCTAATCCAACAAAGGATATGTTAACTATAGTATCTAATTATGTTATTACAAATATTACAGCTACAAATATTAATGGACAACAAGTTTATAATTCAACTCCAAATTCTGAAAAACAAGAAGTAAACATAGACAACCTACCTGATGGTATTTATATGTTTACTATTAAAACAGAAAACCAAACAGTAACTAAAAAAATAATTGTAAAATAATTTTTGAGAACATAAACTATGAGTAAAGTCTAATAAACTAAACTCAAATATCTATAAAACTGCGATATATTTTTAAATTATATTGCAGTTTTTTTTTTTATTATTTTTTTTTGTTTACATTGCAACCAAATTGGTTAATTACTATCTATATAATATAGTGAATTTCAAACCTCAATAACCAATTATAAAGACCTTAATTTAAAGACATTACTTAAAAAATTATAATAAAATTATTTTTCAATAACAAATAAAATACCTGTTTTCTGTTTTTTTTTATTAAATAATTGAAACATAATTTAATTATTAATTATGATAATGATGACTTAACTAATTTTTATTTAATAAATAATTCAAAGCTCAAACAGGAAAGAAGACAATGTTTACTAATAATCTAATTACTATTATGTTATTAACACAGCTAATTTTCCAAGCTGTATTTTAGAATTATATTTTAATTACCATTAATTACCACAACCAAATAATTTGTTACCAGATTATTGATTTATCTTTTAAAAATTAGTAATATTTTTTATTAATTTCAAAAAACACCTACATTAACTAATAATTGTATTTTAGCATAATTATTAGATTTGAGTTACAATAAATTTTACAAATCATAAATTAACATAAAACTATAAATATGAAACATAAACTGTCATTACTTTTAATCATTTTTGTTTTTGGAACAACCTTATCATTTGCAACAAATATTCCTATAGATATTGCAAATCAAGTAGCCAAAAATTATTTCTCAGAAAAATCTGGTATTAAACAAACAAATATATCTTTTGCAGAAGAAATTACTATTAGTGAAAATGGGATTAATTTGTATTATATTTTTAATCTTGAAAGAGAAAACGGATTTATCATTATTTCGGCAGACGATGCTTTTGTTCCAATAATTGCTTATTCGCTAACAAATACTTTTAAATTAGAAGGACAACCAGAAAATATTTCTAACTGGATGCAACAATATACCGAGCAAATAATGTATGTGAAAAACAATAATCTAAAAGCAAGTGAAAAAACTAATGCTCAATGGGAAAAATATAAACAAACAATAAAAACATTTGTTCCATATCAAAACAAAGAAAAAGGTGTTGATCCTTTGACCGATTTTATCAAATTTAATCAACTTGGTGGTACTGGACCAGGTTGGGACTTAGGCTGGAATGGATCTTGTCCTATGAATATAGTAACAGAACAATACTGTTATACAGGTTGTGTGGCAACAGCTATGAGTATTATTATGTATTACTACAAATATCCAATTCAAGGTACAGGAGAACACCAATATTATTGTTATCCATATTCTACACAATACGTTAACTATGGAGAAGCCACATATATGTGGTCTAATATGCTTGATGCCGAACCAACTTATTATAGTGCTTTGTTGGCATATCATGCAGGAGTATCTGTAGATATGGTTTATGGTCTCGCAGGTTCTGCGGCTTGGGATTGGGATGTTCCTTATGCAATGCAAACTTATTTTGGATACTCCACAACAGATACAATTTCACGCTCAAGCGTAACTGAAGAAGAATGGATAAATAACCTATTAAAACCAGAACTTGATGCCGACAGACCAGTATTTCATACAGGCTACGGCGAGCCTGGTGGTCATGCGTTTATATGCGATGGATACGATACTGATGATAACTTCCATTTTAATTGGGGTTGGGCTGGAGTAAATAATGGATTTTACACACTCGAAGATGTAGGCGGTTTCAATCTAAAAAATCAAATTATTCAAATAGCCAAACCAGAAAATAACTACCCCGAAAGTGTTACAAATTTTGTAGCAGAAGTTAATTCAGAAAATATGACTAACTATCAAATTGATATTAGCTGGGAAGCTCCTAATTCAACAAAAAACTTAACAGGTTACAACTTTTACATAGGCGAAGAAATAATTGAAGAAGGACTTCCAACAAACACACTTTCCTATTCAGATATAATTATAAATCCAGATGATATAATTGGACAATTCTATGCTGTAAGAGCAATCTATTCAGATGGAGTATCATTGTGTAAATCAGCTTTTGTAAACACCGAATATGATCTCACTTTTAACTTTGAAGACACAAACGGAGAACAAGCTACTCATGTTAATATAACTTTTGACGGAGTAGAAAAAAACTCTTCTTTTCTTTCACATTATACCTTTCAAAACATATTTTTTGGCTTTGATTATGAAGTAATAGTAGCAAAAGATGGTTATGAAACGATAACAGAAACTATAAATATTGTAAATAAAGATATAGAATATAAAGTAGTTTTGGGTGAAAGCATTAGTTTGCAAGTAGAGAATGCAAATACGAAGAACATAAATGAAAATATTATTATATATCCTAACCCTTCAAAAACTGGTATTTTTAATATCCAAAATATAGATAAAAACACAAAAATAAACTTATTTGACTTAACAGGAAAAGAAATTTACAGTAACATTTTGAATTCTAATTACATTGATTTATCTTTTTGTCCTGCAGGAATTTATAATCTACAAATTATAACAGAACAAGATATTGTAATCAAGAAAATTATTATTCAATAAGTTTTTGGAAATACTTTCCATAAGTGAAAATGAAATAATTAAGTAACTCAAGAATACGCTGTTTTTTTGTTCTTCAATTATTTTAATAAATCTGCAAATAGCGAGCTATTTAATGACTTTTTAAAATTTTTAAAAGAGCAAAATAAACAAGTAGATTGAACTTAGTAATTTTTCTTTTTCACTAAATATATTTACAATTTTATTTACTAACTTTTAACCTAAATTAAAAATGAAAAGAAAAGTTTTAACACTATTAGGAGTTTTTTTACTTGTAGCCACATTATCTTTTGCAGACAATGTGCCAATTGATGTTGCCAAACAGGTAGCAAAAAACTATTTCTCTGAAAAATCGAACATCAAACAAGCCAACTTAATTTTTTCAGAAAAAATTACTATTACAGAAAATGGAATAAATTCGTATTACATTTTTAACCTTGAAGAAGAAAAAGGATTTATTATTATATCGGCAGACGATGTATATGTTCCGGTTATTGGATATTCGCTTACATCAAATTTTATTGTAGAAGGGCAACCAGATAACTTGGCAGGTTGGATGCAAAATTATACTGATCAAATCATGTATATAAAAGAAAATAATATTGAAGCAGATGCAAAAACAATAAACACATGGACTAACTACAATGTAAGTTCAAATGATTTTGTTGCAAAAAAATCAAATGAAAAATCAGTTGATGCACTGACAAATCATATTGCGTGGAATCAAAATGGTGGTTCAAGCCCTGGTTGGAAAACTGGCTGGAACGGACTATGCCCTGAAAACGATGATGGAGTAGCCTTAACTGGTTGTGTAGCAACTGCAATGGGTATTATTATGTATTTTCATCAATATCCAATTAGAGGAACTAGCTCTAGTTCTTATTATACTCATCCTTACGGAACATTATCTGCAAGTTATGGAGAAACAGAATATATGTGGGCTAATATGTTAGATAATCAGCCAACTTATGCAAGTGCATTATTAGTGAGTCATGCCGGTATTGCAGA
>JAOZTW010000370.1 GCA_029938985.1 Bacteroidales bacterium
GTTAATAATTGTCAATTTTATACTATTTTGGTAATTACATTTGTAAGTGTTTTATTATAAGTGTTTTATAATGCTTTTTTAATATTATATAAGTAAAATTAATTTTATAAATTATTGATAATCAAACCAACACTGTTTTGTAGGGTCTATCCATTATATCATTATATCATTGTATCATTGAACCATTGAACCATTGTATCATTCTTTAGCTATTTATTTACAACCAAAGTAGTCATAAATTTTTCCATCATTAATTTCATTTCGGAGGTGTGGCAACTGTAATTGTTTACTGTAAATGCAAAAGTTAATTTTCGTCCTGAATTTGTTTCCACAAAGCCTGCATAACTTCTCACTCTTGACATTGTGCCACTTTTTGCATGTATTTTTCCAGAAGCAGGCGTACCATCACAAAAACTTTTCAAAGTACCCTTTTCGCCCGAAATAGCAAGAGAATTGTAGTAAGTATTAAAATTATTACTACTATCTTTCATATAACATAACACATCAACTAACTGTTTTGATGTTACCGAATTATAACGAGAAATTCCACTTCCATCAAAAATATTCATTCCTCTAATATCTATCCCCAAACTTTTCCAAAAACGAACAATTGCTGTTGTTCCTGATTCGGTGTTTCCGTTTCTTATTCCGTACTTTTTTAAGCCAATATGTGTGGTTAAGTGTTCGGCAAATAAATTGTTGCTTACATTGTTAGTAACCCCCACAAGCGACTTTACCGAAGGAGAATATTGAGTTGTAATTACTGTTCTGGCTCGTGAAGTAGCTATTCGGTAAATAGAATCGTTGTCATATTTTAACCTTCTTATTGAGCTTGGAGTATTTGCAATTTTCACACCCGATTTTTGCAACTCTTCCGACAAGTGATAAGCAACAAGATATGGTGGGTCTGGAATTGAGGCTTCTAATGAATACGATTTATTGCCCGTCGGAATATTACCTTTTAAAATCCGCTCGTGACTATATGGTGAACCAAGAAAATAAACAGCATCTTTTCGTCCAGAAACAATATTTGTTTTGTTCTCGTAGTAAAAATCTGGAATATATGGTTTTATTGTGTTTTTGGTTGCTTTCAGTCTTGATTTGTTACTACCATAAAAAGTGAGCTTATACCTATTGTCGTAAGCACTTAAACCCGAAGCTGCCGTACAGTAATAGTCGCCAGTTTCGCCGTAGCTCCAAGTGGTTGGCACATATTCCAAACTAAATATTCGAGCATCTGCTATTACGCTCCCTGTAATAGAATCAATTCCTAAAGATAATATTGAATTTGCCCATTTAGAAATAAAATTTCCGTAAGTTCCTTTATAATATTTAGAGCCAAGTGCTGGGTCGCCACCACCTTTAATATAAATATTGCCATCTAAAATATGACCATCAATAATTTGCCCATCGTATTGAACTGTGGTTTGAAAATTTCGTTTTGAACCCAAAATTTCTAAAGCCGCCGCAGTTGATAGCAATTTCATAGTTGAGGCAGGAATTAATGCAAGATTTGAATTATGTTCAAAAACTACTTCGTTTAAGGAGTCGTCGAAAACATAAATGCTCATAGCAGAGCTAAAAAGAACAGAGTCGTTTTTAATTTGGTCAAAAACATACAACAACGAATCTGTAATTTCCTTTTCTACAATAATTTCATTTTCTGTAGTGTCGGTCTCGTCTATCGTATTGTCTTTTTTGCTATTTGAGCCACAAGACGAAAAAATAAATAATAATATTATAAACTGTAATATTAACAAGTTGATAAAAGATTGTTTCATGTTTTTAAAATAAATTAATGAAAGGTTGTAAATTCTGGCGTTTTTCACGAGTATCAATTTCTTCTTTACTTTTGAAATATTAAAATGCTCATTTACAAAGGTAAACTTTAATTCTAGTATTTCAAAAAAGCCTTGAACTTGACACTCGTGAAAAACACCTAAATTCTTTAAAAAAAGCAAAATTAATTTATTCTTTTTATTAAAAAAATTGTTTAAAGATTGAATTAAATTATTGAAAATTTCTTGACTAATTATTTCTTGAAAATAGCATAATAATTTGTCATTTTGCTATTATACAGTATTAGAGTTTTTTAAGAAATTGCGAATTTTTAAAGCATTTAGATACAATTATTTAAGAAATGTAAAAAAATATAATATTTTTTTACATATTTTTTTTTATTCTCAAGTTACTATTAGTATCATATTATATTATCTGATTAAGCCTATTAATCTAATTAATACGATATAAAACATATATTAATATAGTACTTGTCAATATGGCAGACATATTAAAATACTACTTTAATTTACTAAATGTAAATAATAGTTTACATTATATTTGGTGGCTAAATATTTATATATTACTTTTGTATCGTGATTAGATAATTAAAAATGTCTGTTCATATAAATAAGATACTAATAATCTATAATCAGTTTTACTTAAACCAATTTATCATGAGAACAATTAAAATTAAATTACCATTCAAATCAGGTACAAAAATTAAAGATAGAAATTCTAAATTGAATACTTGGGCAAAAGCAATGACTAAAAGAGGCAGTGTTAATATATTAGAAGAAAAACATCTTGACAAGATGAGTTATATTGTAGTAGAAAACCCTAAAAAATAAAGGTAGTATGTATTAACATAAAAAAAGCTCTCAGAAATGAGGGCTTTTTTTGTGATATTCTGTTTATCAATTAATTAAATAAACAAAAATACATACATGACAAAAAGACACTATAATTTTTGTCTTTTTTTTATAAAAAAACTTTTTATTTATTTATATTTGAAAATTGGAAATTTAAAAATCACAAAACTTTTACATTATGAAAAAATTTTTTGCAATAATATTGGTAGTTGTAGTAGCTTATGTGTTGAGTTATTATACAGTGGGGAAAGCAAATGGATACAAGTTAGTTAATACTGAGTTTGATATGGATAAATATTTGAATAATTTTGACGATTTTGTTGAAAAAATGGACGAGGCATTTTTAGAGGACAAGATTGATTTCAACGAGTCGGATACAGCAATTTCACTCAGTTATTTTGAAGACGGACTTCAAAAATTTAATCAAGGCTCTTATGATGACGCATTAATTAATTTTAATGATGCTATTTATTACAATTCAAATAATTTTGATGCTAAATTTTATAAAGGAAAAACAGAGTACCAGAAAGCAGATTATTTTACTGCAATAACCACTTTTGATGACCTGATAAACAAAAATCAAGATTATGATTCGGCGTATTACTACAAAGGTTTATCTAATTATTCTTCGGAGTCTTATGATGAAGCAGTAAATAGTTTTTATGTTTTTATAGATAAACAACCTGATGCAAAAGTCGCTTATTTATATTTATCAAAAGCATATTTTTATCAAAACAAACTCCCTATTGCATTGGAGGCATGTAATAGCGAAATAAAAAACAATCCTGAATATTATCACGCTTACTTCTGGAGAGCATATTTGTATATCTCAAACGAACAATTTAATATGGGAATTGCAGACAACAAAAAAGCATTGGAGCTAAATCCAAAAGACCAATATGCGGCTTACAATAATGGTTTTGCCTATAACAGATTAGACAATCTGGATTCTGCTTTGTATTTCTATGTTTTATCATCTCAAATCAATTCAAACTATGCTGAAGCTTATGGTGCAGTTGGAGAAATATATTTAAAAAAAGGAGATAATGGAAAAGCTATTGATAACTTAACCAAGTGTATAGAGTTAGATGGTACAAACTATTTCGCACTTATCAATAGGGGTAAAACATATATGAACCTAATAAAATACAATGAGGCGATATTAGATTTTCAGGCTGTATATTTATATATGGAGAATAACCATCAAGCTTTATATAATGAGGCAGTTTGCTGGGATAAATTGAACAATAAAGAAAATGCAATTACCGCTTACGAAAATTATTTGTACTACGCCGAAGAGGGTGATGAATATTTTAATACATCTAATAAAAGAATTGAAGAGTTGAAAAAATAGAACATGAAACCCTCATTGAGGGATTTAATAGCTGTCGCATTATAAAAATTCTGGCATTTTTCATAAATGCAAATTATTGCCTTATTTTTATTATTTAAAATCCTCATTTACAATAAGTAAACTGCGGTATTTATAAAATAAAAATGCCTTGTACTTTACACTTATGAAAAACGCCGTTTTACAACATAATAGTACATTTTAAACTGATGAAAATAAGTAAACTTCACAAAATATTTCAAGAGTCTAAATCATTAACAATTGATAGCAGAAAGGTGGGCAAAGAATCCTTATTTTTTGCCCTCAAAGGAGATAATTTTAATGGAAATAAATTTGCGAAAACAGCACTGGAAAACGGTGCAAGCTACGCTGTTATAGACCAAAAGGAATATTATATTTCTGAAAAAACAATTTTGGTAAAAAATAGTCTTGAAACCCTACAAAAGTTAGCAAATTTTCACCGACAGCAATTAGATATTCCAATAATAGCAATAACTGGAACTAACGGAAAAACTACAACCAAAGAACTTATTAAGGTGGTACTTTCGCAACAGTTTAACACTTTTGCTACGCCTGGAAATTTGAATAACCATATTGGTGTTCCGCTAAGTTTGTTGGCAATGAATAGCAATACCGAAATAGGAATTATAGAAATGGGAGCAAACCATGTTGGCGAAATAGATTTTTTATGCAATATTGCTGAACCCAATTTTGGCTTAATAACAAATGTAGGAACGGCTCATATTGAAGGTTTTGGTTCTTTTGAAGGAGTTGTAAAAACCAAAACCGAATTATATAGATATATTGGCAAAAAGCGTGGAACAGTTTTTATTAATATTGAAAACTCTACACTTAAAAAACATATTGAAAATATTGATATTTATACTTATGGAACAAACAGAAAGGCACTAACTTATGGCAAATATTTGAATCAAAATCCGTTTTTAAATTTATTTTTATATAATAAAGAAAAAAAACAAGTTATTGCAACTCAACTTGTTGGAAAATACAATTTAGAAAACGTTTTGGCTGCAATAGCTGTTGGCTGTTTTTTCAAAATAAAAACTAATAAAATAATTGATGCAATAGAAAACTACAAACCAACAAATAATAGGTCGCAACTTGTTGAAACAGACAATAATACTTTGATATTAGACTTATATAATGCAAATCCAAGTAGCATGAAAGTTGCCATAGAAAATTTTGTTGAATTTCAATCGAAACAAAAAATATTGATACTTGGTGACATGCTGGAGCTTGGAAAAGATGCAGAAAAAGAACATAATAATATTATTAATTTGATAAAAAACTACTGTTTTAAAAATGTTTTTCTTGTAGGAAACGAATTTTCTAAAACAAATATTTTTACTACATACTTTAATGTAAATCAACTTATAGAACATTTAAAAACAAATAAAATAACTAACAAAACAATTCTACTGAAAGGCTCACGAGGAATACAACTGGAAAAATGTATTGAAATTTTGTAAAATTAAATTATAATACAAAAAATCATCAAATTATGTATATTCTGACCTCTAAATTAAAATTGGAAAAATCATGTAAACAGTTCATTATACGACTATTAACACCTCTAATAAATAACTG
>JAOZTW010000371.1 GCA_029938985.1 Bacteroidales bacterium
TTTGTAATACTACTTGTAAAATACTGACATTATGCCAATTAAATATTTTTATTGAATATTAATATGTTGATTTTTAATATATTATCTTTTTGTAGTAAAATTACAACTGTTTGATAATTATATTATTATGAAAGCAAAAACTTTAGTTATATATGTGAAATATCATTTTGAATGTTGTAGTTGTGGCAAAAAGTATTATAATCAAAAATTCATGTATCTTTGTTCCGAATGTGAACAAACAAACACAAACGACAGCCCCCCAAAAGGAGTTCTCAAAACTTTATACGAATACAAAAAGCTCAGCTCGGATTTTCTTTTATTTGAAAAAAATAATTATTTAGATTTATTACCAATTGAAAATAAGGCAAGTTTTCCAAAATTAAAAATTGGACAAACGCCTTTGTATCAATACAACGAATTTAATCACGAAAAATTAAAATTCTCACTTTATTTAAAAGACGACTCTCAAAATCCTACATTTTCGTTCAAAGATAGAGCCTACTCTTTTGTAAGTGCTTATGCTAAGGAAAATAATATTAAGACAATTGTAACAGCATCTACTGGAAACGCAGGAAGTTCACTTGCAGGAATATGTGCTTCTCAAAATCAAAAAGCAATTATTTATGTTCCAAAATCGGCACCAAAAGCTAAATTAATTCAAATAAAAATGTATGGAGCAGAACTAAGAACTGTTGATGGAACTTATGATAAAGCCTTTGATTTGAGCATAGAAGCATCAAACAAAAATGGTTGGTTTAATAGAAACACAGCTTACAATCCTTTTACTATTGAAGGCAAGAAAGTAGTCTCATTTGAAATATTTTCACAATTAGATTATAAAATTCCAGATAATATTTTTGTACCAGTTGGTGATGGAGTTATTATTTCTGGTGTTTTTAAAGGGTTTTATTACTATTATTCAAGGCACACTATTAGTAAAATGCCAAACATAATAGCTGTTCAATCAGAAAATAGCAGAAATATTATTGCAAATATCAATAAATCTACTTTTGTGTCAGAAAAAAGTTGTACTATTGCAGATTCTATTTCAGTTGATATACCAAGAAATTTTTATTTATGTAAAAATTATATAAAAAAATACCAAACAGATTTTTTAACCGTTTCTGATAAATACATTATAGAAGCATCATTTTTTAAGTAGAAATACTGGTATTTTTACCGAACCCAGCCGCAGCCACTGCATTTGCTGGCTTTTTAAAATTAAAAAATAAAATAAAGGAAAACACCAAAAATGTTGTTATATTAACAGGCAGTGGATTAAAAGATTAAAAAAATATTTTTTTCAATTATTAAACAAACAAACACATGAAAAAGTCAATTTATTTAGTAATTTTATTCGTAGTGTTCAATCTGTTATTTACTACAAGTTTTGCACAAAACTCTGTAACTGTGAAAGGAAAAGTACTTGATGGCTATTATGAAACAATTAGTTTGCTCAATATTTTAGAAGACAACAAAGAAGTAGCCAGTGCAGAAATAAAAGACAATGGGAGCTTTTCTTTAACCACAGAATTAGATAATTCCGATTATTTTATATTAAAATTAGATGACGAAACACAAATAATATTAATATTAACAGCAGGAGAAAATGTAGTAGTTAATTTTAACACCAGTGAACCAAGTAAATCAGAAATAAAAGGTTCTAAAAATTCAATTTTATATTACGAAACGGACAATGCTATTTCTGTTATAGAAAAAAAGGCAGATAAAGAAAAAATTGATTATTATATTAAATCAATTGAAGAAAATCCAAATTCAATAAGCAATTTATTTTTTATTGATCAGTTAGATCAGGAGGAATATATAGAAACACACATACTTCTTGCAAACGGTATTAGAGGTATTGAAAATGATTATGCCAAACAATATGTTACAAAAATTGATGCAATTTCAAAAACAAGTATTGGAGCATTTGCTCAAGAAATACACCAACCTAATCCAGAGGGGAAAAACATTAAGTTATCTTCATTAAAAGGACAGTACGTGCTTGTAGATTTTTGGGCTTCTTGGTGTGGACCATGTAGAGGCGAAAGTCCAGCATTGGTAAAGGCATATAATAAATATCATAAAAAAGGTTTTACAATTTACAGTGTTTCATTAGATAATAAACAAGATGCTTGGAAAGAAGCTATTGAAAAAGATGGGCTTGGAGACTGGCCACATGTGAGCGATTTGAACGGTTGGAGTTGTGTGCCTGCAAAACAATATGGTGTTAGTTCAATTCCAGCAAATTTCTTATTAGATAAAGAGGGGAAAATAATAGCAAAAGATTTGAGAGGTAGAGCTTTAGAAAAAGAGCTGTCTAAGATTTTTGGCTTTTAAATACAATTAGTGAAAATGAAATAATAAGTAACTATAGAATACACCGTTTATTTGTTCTTCTATTATTTTAACAAATCTGCAAATAGTGAGCTATTTAATGATATTTTTTAAATTTTTAAAGGAGCAAAAAAACAAGTAGATTGGTGGTAAACTACCCATACAAAAGTTTGGTATTTTTCACGAGTATCAATTTCTTCATTACTTTTGAAATATTAAAATGCTCATTTCCAAAGATAAACTTTAATTCTAATATTTCAAAAAAGCCTTGAACTTGACACTCATGAAAAATGCTAAAAGTTTTTACACAATTGTATTTATTTAATCTGTTGGTTTATAAGCACATTATTGAACCATTGAATAATTGTATCATTTCTAAGTTAGTTCGCAAAACCATAATAATTTATTTTGTAGTCTTTACCATCTTTGTAGAATGTTATTTTTTCGGTATAAATTTTTTCAGAATAGGTTACATTGTAGGTTAGTACTGTTATCGTTTTTCCATTCTTTACTTCTGAATTAAGACTTGTTTTAGAAAAAGACTTAATTTTTCCTCGTTCGGTTTTTAGCTCCTCTAAGCCTGCGATCCAGTCTTGTTGTGGTGATGCACAAAGGGCTACATCTGTTAACAAGCCAATTACTTTATCATACTGGTTGTTTTTTATGTAATTATAAAATTCTTCGCCAGTTTCACCAGCTCCATTAAAAGAATTACAAGACGAAAAAATTAATACTATACTGATTATGAAAAAGGTAAAAAAAGTGCGTTTTTTCATTTGATTATTTAATTAGGATAAAAAAATTAAAAAAATTAAAAATTTATTCCACTTACTGGTATAAAATTTTCTTCAAAATTATAATTATTTTTTTTAAAACCAAAATAATAATTATTATTTGAATAAAAATTTTAATTTTGACATGTTAAATGAAAACCAATTATTCAAAACTTTTTACTAATGAACTACTTACTTTTTGATAACAATACATGGAATAATTTACTTCCACTCACTTATACTAGACCTGTTTCTGAAATAAGGATTGGAATATTAACTATAAAGCAAAAATGGGACAAATTTTTAAATTCTAACAGTTCTTTTTTAACAAAAGATTATTTAAAAGAAAAATATGTCTCAAAATATGAAGATGAAAACGTTTTAATTAACTCATCAGTAATTCCTAATGAAAATTTATTAGAGAAAATAACCTCTCTTCAAACAAATCAATTATTAGAAAAAAATGGACTTGCTATTGCAATTAAATTAAAAAAAGATTTTGCTAAAAATTTTGATTTTAATAATATTAAATTTTCTTCAAAAATAGAATATCAAAATGATATTTCTATAATAAATAATACTTGGGATATTTTCAGCAAAAATGAGGTAGAAATAAAAAATGATTTTTTGTTACTAACAAAAGGAAGAAAATCTGCTCAAATAAGTGAAACAAATACAGTTTTTGAACCCGAAAACATATTTATTGAAAAGGGAGCAAAAGTAGAATGCTCAATTTTAAATCCCAAAGGTGGGTATATATATATAGGTGTTGATGCTGAAATTATGGAAGCTGTTGTTGTGCGTGGGAGTTTGGCAATGTGCGAGCATTCTGTTTTGAAAATAGGAGCTAAAATTTATGGTGCTACAACTGTAGGTCCTCATTCTAAAATTGGTGGTGAAGTTAATAACTGTGTTATAATTGGTTACTCAAGTAAAGCACATGATGGTTTTCTCGGAAATTCGGTTCTTGGAGAATGGTGTAATCTTGGAGCAGATACCAACAACTCTAATTTGAAAAATAATTATGCCGAAGTTCGTCTTTGGGATTATGCAACAGAACGCTTTGCTAAAACAGGACTACAATTCTGTGGATTAATAATGGGAGACCATTCAAAATGTGGTATTAACACTATGTTTAACACAGGAACAGTTGTTGGAGTGAGTGCAAATATTTTTGGTTCAGGGTTTCCTCGCAATATTATACCCTCGTTCTCGTGGGGTGGAGCTTCTGGTTTTAAAGAATATAAATTAGACAAGGTATTTGAAGTAGCAGAGAAAGTAATGAGCAGAAGAGATATAATATTTAATGAAAAAGAGAAAAATATTCTTAAGCATATTTTTGAAATAACACAAAAATACAGAATTAAAAATTAATTATTTTTTCATTCTTGTTCTTCTGTAATTAAAAAAATCTGTAAATAGTGAGCTATTTACAGATTTTTTTATATTTAAAAAGGTAAAACAAACAAATAGATTGATGTAACTTATCATTTCTACTTAAGCTGATTTTTTGAACATCATATTTATTTTTATTTTCATTTCGCCTTGATTTTCTTCAAAAACAATTGTTAGTTTTTCTTCTGATAATTCTGACACTGCATGTGGAGTATCTCTATCTTCCATAGTTATCGTAAGAGTTTTACCATCTTCTGTAATAGACCATGTTCCTTCACTTTCGTCTAACAAATTTTTAAAAGCACTGTTTTCTCCGAAAGAATATTTAAGCTCCCCTTTGAATTCATTTATTCCACCTTTCATTTCCTCTTTCACCGATTCAACTGTAAGTGCACTCATGTATTCTTTAAATTTTACTAAATCTGAATTAAAAACTTCTAATTGACTTTGTAAAGTCTCTTTTTCTTTGTCTTCTTTTGAAGTTGCAATTTGCTCTTCTATTTGAGCTATTTGACCCTCAATTGCTGGTAACTGTTGTTCAAATTCTTTAATTTGCTGGTCGTAAACTACTTTTGATAGATTATCTATATCAACAATTTCTACATCTTCAAGTACCCAAGTACCACGCAACATTTCTTCTGGTTTAGGTGAGCAAGAACTTAAAATACTCACAATTGCTAAAATAGCCAATGGAAAAAATAATTTTTTCATAATTTTTTTTATTAATAATAGTTAAGTAATTAAGTTGCAAAATTAGAATTTAATAAATAAAATAAAAAATATTTCTATTTTTTTTTTGTTTTGTTTTTAAAGTTTACCAAATTTGCACTTTTAAAATTCATGTTAAATCATGTTTTAACAAAAACATAAAGATAACAAAGAGTTAATAATCTGCATTTTATAATATATCCAATAATATTATGAAGATAAAATAACACCTTATAAAATATGTGTTTTTATAAATTGCAATAATTAAAATATTACTGTATGCTTACAAACATAAGTAGCTAACTATATTATAAAACTTCTCTATTAGTCATATTAAAATAAATAATTAACTAAAGTTTTTGCTTTCATAATAATATAATTATCA
>JAOZTW010000946.1 GCA_029938985.1 Bacteroidales bacterium
ATGAGAAAGTATTTGGTAAAATGCCAGAAAATAAAGCTTTGGCAGTGGCATTTCATAAAGAATATTGGGGACAAGGCAGTACCGCATTAATGTTTAATACTTGCCCGTTTATGTGGCCTGGTTGGAATAATAAAACTTCAAGTTTACTTAATGTTGGTGTTTATGGTGTTCTTACACTATATAGCAAAAGATTTTATGGAAACAAATTAGTAACAATTTGGCGATGGGGAATGTCATATATAAATCTTTACGGTTGTAATGATATGACGAGTTCTGCTGTTCTTTGGTTTTAATTTTAAATATTGTAAATAAATTATATAATTTGTTTAGGAATTGGAAAATAATAAGTTCGAAAAATGATGAAATAATGACTCAGTTTCCGAAGTTATTATTTGATAATTCCTTTCAATATTTTTTATAATTATAATGAAAATGAAAAAAATATTATTTTTATTATTGTTTTTTTTCGCTTCTAATTTAACTTATGGTCAATTTTTTATTAAACATGAAGAAACACCAAAATTTATTTTTGGATTTCATTCAAATGGACAAATAGAAAATAATCATTATAATAATACTTACCTTTATTTAATAGATACTGAATTACATATAAGCTTTTATCCAATTAAAAATTTAGGATTTGGTTTAATGTTTGATTATATGTATACCAAATGTAATTATGCTTATTATCCATCTTTTTATAGTTATGGTTTTTTTATTAGATATTATTCTTCTTTAAAAATAAACAAAACTCTGTTAGATAGATTACGTTTTTTCGTAGAAATAGATATAAATATTGCTAATTATAAAATAGAAAAGAAACACGAATATCCAACTGTTTATGACAAAGCAAATCAAATAATTATTAATATTCCAGTTGGATTTCAATTTAAAATATGGAAAGGATTATATTATGAAACTTCTATTGAATATTTAATATTTTTAAATGGAATTAATTTATTCGCTCCAAGAATTGGTTTAGAATACCATTTTAATAAGAAAAAAAAATGAAAAAAAATATTTTATTTTTTATTTTTATATTGTTTTTTTCAAGTGGTTTTTCACAAAAAAAGAATAATTATTTTTTTAAAACTGTAGTTTTTGGTTCATCTTTTACCTATATTCCAGCAGGTACTTCTCAAACACTTAAAGAAGACTTGCATGAATTCACATGGAACTTAAATGGTGCGATTTCTTTACATAAACGTTTACTCTTTGGAATACAAGTTTTAACCATTTTTAATTATAAGATAACTAATTGGAATAATTATTACATATATGGTATATTTAGTCAATTTGATTTTATTCCAAAACAAAAAATTAAATTTTTTGCAGAAATTTCAATAAATAAAGGCAATTATTTTGTTAATTATAGTTCCGATCCATATTTTATAAATAATTTATTATACATAGGTTTTGGATTAGGTAGTGATATTCCATTAATTTTTTTTTCTGATAAGTTATTTTTAGATTTATCATTTTATAACTATTTAATTTTAAATAAAATAAATGACAAATCTAATTACACACAATATATAATTGGAATAAACTACCACTTTGGTAAAAAAATAAAA
>JAOZTW010000372.1 GCA_029938985.1 Bacteroidales bacterium
CACTGCTATTGCCATGCCACGTTATCAAAATTTTATTTTCAACAACCCACTTTGGACTGCTCGTAATGTAAGCTACATAACAAACAACACTTTTGAAACCACCAATTATTTGGCAGAACAAGGAGTAAATCCTTATACTTTTATTTCGTTGTGGGAAGTTGATGGTGTTACTATTAGTAGTAACAGTTTTGTTAACAGCTCTCCCCTGTCTTATAACGACCTCAAAAAGGGTAGAGGTATTTATTCTACCGATGCAAGCTATTACTCATACAACAACACTTTTGAGAACTTAACTTATGGCATATATGCCATTGGTGGTGGCGAAATAGGTGTTGTAGGTTCAAAAAAATCAACATTTATCAACAACAGCTATGGTATTTCACTAAGAGGAGTTAACAATAGCGATATTATAGATAATGATTTTAATTTTTCTATTACCAATTCTGGATATACAGGAGTTTATCTTAACAACTGCGAAAGCTATACTGTTGAAGAAAACAATTTTGTGAGTAACGCTACAAGCCTCTTAGCATTAGGTGTTCATCTGTTTAACTCAGATGACAATGCCGAGGAATTGTATAAAAACGAGTTTACCAATTTAACATATAGTATTGTGGCACAAGATAAAAACAATACAGATATAACTAAAAATGGTTTACAATTAATATGCAACGAATTTACTAATAGCAATACAGATATTTATATAGCAAACAAGCCAGGTATAAAAGCTATACAAGGTAATCTGTTTTATCCGGCTGATAATTCTTTTCACAGTTCTACATCTATGCATATCGACAACCGTGGCTACTCCATTGAGTATTACTGTCGCAGTGGTACACCTTACAAACCACAGAATGTTTCTTTCAATGTTAAACTATCTTTAAGTTGGATGGTTTCTGAGGATATTTGTCCTTCGCATTTTGGTAATCCTAACCCTAATCCTTGGGAATTAAAAAAAGATTTACTTGTTATAGCCAACAAAAAAGAAGAACTAAGCGAACTGCAAGACAACAACCAAACTGCCGCCCTACTTAAGCAAATCAACACCAGCACTACTGGCGAAGAATTAGAAATTTACCATAGTTTACTATCAGTTTCTCCCAATGTGTCCAACAACGTAATGCAAGCCGTAGCTGAGCGAGAATCAGTAATTCCTCCTGTTATGGTAAAAGAAATTTTTGTGGCTAATCCTCATTCAGGCAATTCCGCTGTGCTAATGCAAACACTCGACAATCGGCAAGATCCTTTACCCGATTTTATGCTTGCCGAGATATCCGAATCTTCGCAAAAGATATCAGCAATAGAAAAATTGACTGACGAAATATTTCATATCAACAGACAGCACAATGGCAGGCTAAATCGCAGTTTGAGTTACTATTCTAACAGCTTTGCAGTTGGCTCTACCGACAGCGTAGAACTGTTTTTGCAAAACGAGAACACACTTATTAGAAGCTATCAATTATATGGTTTTTATCTTTCACAAAAAGAAACAACCAAAGCTGCTAACATTTTTGCAGATATTGCAAATAGCTATATACTAAGCATAGACGAGCAAAAAGAATATAATTACAGAAGCCAGTTGGTTGATATTCAACTTGATTTGTTTTCCAACAATAAATCTTATTTTGAAGTTGATGCTGTCCAAAAAGCGAAGCTTTACGAACTATCGGCAATAGAAGACAGTAAAACAGCTATTTATGCCCAAAACATACTCACATTAATCGATGGTGTTGAATGGGAAATAACCGAGATTGTACCCTCTCCTGTTGGCATTGAGTTTATAGACCCCGAGTTTCAAAGTTGTGATGGCGAATTTGCATTTATTGTTTCGCCCAAATTAGCTCGTAACTATTTTGTGGTAGAATACAACTTAACCGAAGAAATAGGACGACAAAAAACGGAGATAAGATTAGTAACATCAAACAGTGGTATTTCCATAGGAAAAAGCAAAACAAAAACTGTATATAGTGAATTAATACATAAACAAACCGACCATGTATTAATAGAAACGTTTAAATTTGAGAACGGCAATTATATTTGCTTACTAATTCAAAACAACACTGTGTTGGCAAGTCAAAAATTAAAAATTAAAAATTAATTCTAAAAAAAATTAAAAACATGTTATACAAAAAAATAATAATAAGTCTGTTGGTTTTGCTATATGCTCACACTATTGCACAGGCACAAATAAACAAAGAGGTACACCAAATTTATGTAAACACCAGCCGAGAAGGAGATTATACTTTGCAAGGAGCAATAAACGAGGCTCTTGAATATCAAAGTACAATAATTTGGGTTGCCCCTGGCGAATATATTTTACCCTCCAAAGAGCATTTGCTTGTGGAAACCAACGTTTATCATACTTTTAAAGATATTTCCATAATATCTACGCATGGTGCGTCAAGCACCAAAATAATAGGAAATGGTAGTTCCTCGTTAAACAGTATTTTAACAATCAAATCTTGTAGTAGTACAGGCTTTAGCCGTTTTCTGCTCAAAGGTTTTACTCTCGAAAACGGACAAATGCCCCTTGATTCCCATACTGGTGGTGGCGCAATATTTTGTGCGGCACCAGGCAATTGTATTTTTGAAGACCTAATTCTTTCTAATAATTCGGCTACTTATGGCGGTGCAATTTATGTATCTCAAACATTTTGGGGTCGCACTACTTTAAACAATGTTTTAATCCACAACAACAACTCCAAAGTTGGTGGTGCAATTTGTTCGTTTAGCGAAAGCCTTATTCTACACAACAATACAATTGCAAACAACCATGCCGAAGATTTATTTTCTCCTGGCGGTATTTATCATCAGCTTGGCAATTTATCTATCAATAATTCAATTTTGTGGAACAACAGCCCTTATGAAATAGGTGTTGAATGCGACAATCTAACTATCAACAACAGCAATGTAAGTGCTGGCAAAGAAGGTATTCTCGCCAATCGTGGCACTATTTGGTGGCAACACAGTATTTCAGTTTCTCCCGATTTAACAAACGATTACACACTCAGCCCCTCTGTTTCGCCCTGTATTGATGCTGGTAATAATTTACTGTTACCACTTGGTTTGCTAAATGATTTGGCATCTAACACACGTATAAACAATCATATAGTTGATATGGGTGCTTACGAAAGCGAAGCTATACTACAAGCCAGTTTCGACATCAGTAGTGTGGAAGTAGAACTGCATCAAACAGTTTATTGCAACAACACATCGGCAGGTAATATAGATAATTATGTTTGGTCTATTGACGGCGAAGAAGTTAATGTTTTGGAACATTTTGATACATATTTTACCGAAATAGGTACTTATAATATAAGCTTAACAGTAAGTAATTCTACTGCTTCAAGCACCGCCGATACTCTTATCAGCGTTCTTGCTTTGCCTTGCGATTTATTTGCTGGAGTAGTTAATAGTAACAAAATAAGCGATAACACTGCTAACTTCTCCAATGTACTCTCTGTTAAAGATGAGTTTGGCATAAGTGTAAGCTACGCTGGCGATATTGACGGCGATGGCATAAGCGACCTTCTCGCTGGTGCCGACAACGACAACGATGGAGGTAACAATCGTGGTGCTTTTTATGTTTTGTTTTTAAACAAAGATGGTAGTGTAAAATCGTACCAAAAAATAAGTAGCACTTCAGGTAATTTTCCTTTGCCACTTTCAAACAACGATAATTTTGGCACATCTTTATGCTATCTTGGCGATATTACTGGCGACGGCAACAACGAAATTGCCGTAGGAGCTTTTGGAGACGATGATGGTGGTCAAAATTGCGGTGCTATTTACATATTATCTCTCAACAATAATGGTATGGTTGTTGCGTGCAACAAAATTAACAATTCCTCTCTTGGTAATAGCTTGTATGCAAATGATTTTTTTGGTAAATCTATTTCAACTATTGGCGATTTAAACCAAGATGGTATAACCGACCTTGCCGTAGGAGCAAGTAGCTGTAACGATGGTGGCTCCAAACGTGGTGCTATTTTTATTTTGTTAATGAACAGCGATTTGAGTATTAAATCTTATCAAAAAATATCATCAACAACAGGTAATTTTTACGGTTCATTAGGCAATGGCGACAAGTTCGGCTGTTCGTCTTGTCCTGTTGGCGACATGGATGGCGATGGCATAATTGACCTTGCCGTAGGTGCTTACAACGACGACGATGGCGGTTCTAACAAAGGAGCTGTTTGGTTGCTGTATATGCAGTTAGACGGTACTGTAAAGGACTATTCAAAAATTTCGTCAACCGAGGGCAATTTTATGGGCGAACTATTTGCGAACGACAAGTTTGGTCGTTCTTTAACCAACATTGGCGATATAGACAACAACGGCATCTCCGACCTTGCCGTAGGTGCTTATGGCAGTAATAATTCTCAAGGAGCAGTTTGGATAGTGTTGTTAAACAAGGATTTCACAGTTATGGCTAGTCAAAAAATATCTTCTGAATCAGGCAATTTTAATGAAATATTAGATGATGGCGACAAATTTTCTCGCTCTATTGCTTACTTAGGCGACCGCAACAACGATGGCACTTCCGAAATAGTAATAGGTGCTTACAAAGACGATGATGGAGGCGAGAACAAAGGAGCTATATACACCATAAATTTATGTAGCAATGGTTATCAATCGGTTGATATGCTGGTTTACAACAGCACTAATCACAATTCAAATAGCACTGTTGAAACAAAATCTACCACTACCGAAACTACTTCCTTGTCAATTATAGAAGAGAGCATAGAGTTCTACCCCAACCCTTTTACTTCAAATATCAACTTAACCGTAAACACTCAGCAAACAGTTAATTTGAATATTGAAATAGTAAATATGCTTGGTGTTGTAGTCTCTAAATATGATACTTATAGTTCTAATGAAACCATTTTGATAGGTAAAGACCTTCAGGCTGGTATTTATTTAATAAATATTAATTACAACAATGTTTACAAACAAATAAAAATTGTAAAACATAACGGGAATTAGGAAATAGGAATTGGTTTATGCCTTAAATTGGTTAATTATTTATTTTAATATGCCTAAATGAATTAAACGGCTAAGCACTTAAAGTTGGAAAAAAATCCCTTTGCCAAAGTTTGGAACTTTGGCAAAGTTGTGGCTATCAGGAATATACTGCAAATTACAACTTTGTCAAAGAGAAAAAACTTTGACAAAGCAGAAAATTTTATAATTATAAAATCCAATGTTAGCTGGATCGCTTATTAAACATATTAGGCGTTTTTCATGAGTGTCAAGTTCAAGGCTTTTTTGAAATATTAGAATTAAAGTTTACCTTTGTAAATGAGCATTTTAATATTTCAAAAGTAACGAAGAAATTGATACTCGTGACCTCGAAATTAAAATCAAGAAAAACAATGTAAACACTACATTATAAAACAATTAACAAATTGAATTAATTACTGGACATTTATTCTAAACAATATTAAAATCAACTATTTGCGTTTTTTTGAAAAACAGTATTTTTCTTGTTTTTGGTTTTCGTTTGTATAACATAACACTAACATTTGTGTACTTCAATCATGTCATTAATCTGTTTTTAGTATTTTTTCTA
>JAOZTW010000373.1 GCA_029938985.1 Bacteroidales bacterium
AAATACCGCAGTTTACTTATTGTAAATGAGGATTTTAAAATAATCAAAATAACGCAGTAATTTGCATTTAAGAAAAATGCCTTAGTGAAAAAGAAAAAATAACTAGGCCCAACCTACTTGTTTATTTTGCCCTTTAAAAAAATTTTAAAATATCATTAAATAGCTCACTATTTGCAGATTTGTTAAAATAATAGAAGAACAAAAAAACGGCGTATGCAGGAGTTACTTATTATTTCATTTTCACTTACGACAAAATTTTGTAATATTTATTTTTTTCACATAAATTTTGCACAATTATATATGATTTTATATCTTTTTGCAATATCCTAATTTTAAAATAAAGTGCAAATATAAGATTATCAATATGATTTTTTATTTCATTAATTTTTTCTGTATCAATAATCTCAATTTTTTTCAATTCTTGTAAAGAAAATTTTGAAATTTTGAAATCTTTAAATTTTGCCTGTATTAATCCAAAATTATTATTGATAGATAATTTGTATGGTTTTTTATTTCTGTAAATGATTAAATTATTTTCCAGAATTTCAATCTTGTCTATTTTTTGAAGCATAGTATTGTTAAAATCAACAAAATCTGAAAGTGTTTTATTTTCTATATCTAATAATTTTTCTGTTTTTTCAATAATTTCAATTTTTATGTGTTTGTTTAAATCGTTTATTTTTGGTATTCTACCAAATTCTTTTATTGCTTTTATTCCTATTTGCCAACTTTTTTCGTTTTCAAGTTTAAATAATTTTTGAAAAACATATATAAATATTTTAGAATTTAGCACCGATAACAAATATAACATTTCTTTTTTACAATCCGAAGAAATGACTATGTAGTTATGATTTAGCATTATATTTTTGTCTGAAAAATAAAATTTATCTGGGTTCATATATCGCCAAACTATTTTATATTTTTTTTCAAAAACTTTTATTCCTTGTGCACCTTTGGGAAATCTTATATATTTTTTTTCAATTATTTTTTCATCGGTTTCTAATTCATATTTATTTTTATTTTTAATTGGAAGTTCGTAATAATTTTCAGAATTTTCGTTTTTATTTTTTACTTGAGTTTTTGGAAAAACAAGACCTTTATCAAAATAAAATACAGATTTAAAATTTAATTTTGATAATTGTTCTAGTCTGTAAATATCAAAATATTCTAATTTATTATAAGTATCTACTATTTCTGTATCTATTTTATTTAATTTAATGAAATTCCAATTAGACAATTTTTTCAACAAAACATTTTGTAATATTTTTTTAAGACTTACATTTTTTTTTGTTTTTAAATTGCTAATTGTTTTTGATAAGTCTTCCGTTGTTTTGGCGTAATAATTAATTATTTCTACTTCATGTAATTTTTTTGCTTGTTGTTTTTTTATTATAAAAATTAAACTTGATGTTGCTACTTCCTGTCGCTGTTTTAATCCCCTGTTTATAAAAAGATTACCTGAAAATGTTATTATTTTTTCAATAGTAGTATATTTAGCCAAATGATACCGTAAAACGTCTAAATCTGTTTGCATCAAGAGTGTTTGTGGAATAATAAAGCTAATTTTTCCACCATCTTTTAGTAAGCCAAGCCCAAGAGCTGTAAAAAATGCGTATAAATTAGGTTTTGGAGCATAAGCTTTTATGCGTCCTGGAACGGTATTCAAATTTATTCCATATACATCACTCATCAACATTTTTTTGGATTGAATAAATTGAGTGAATAATATTTTTTGCTTAGAGCATTGATTATAATGTATATAAGGTGGATTTCCAATAACAAAATCATAACGAAAACGGTCTATTTGTGGTTCTTCTCTGTTTTCAATACTTTGTTTCATCTCTTTTAAATCGTCTTCGTCTCGTACATAACTAGAATAACCAAGATTTAATTCATTGGTAAACAAACTCATTTGTTGCTGTTTTTTTTGATAGGCAACTTGTGTATCGTAAATCGTATTTTTAATTGCAACGTCAAGAAATTCTGAAATACTATCTTTTGTTTTAAATATTTTTATTTTCTTTTCAATAGGATTATTATATTTTTCGTTTATAATTAATGGTAGCATTTTCATTATGATACTCATCTCGGCAAGGTAAAGCGGAAACTCTTCTACATCAAGCCCAAATACATTTTCTGATATTAATTTTTCTATTTTTTGTGCATTTTCAGACGTTGGATTTTTATAAAAAGCATTTATTATATTTCGCACCGCACTATACAAAAATGTTCCACTTCCACACGAAGGGTCTATTATTGATATTTTATTATCTTTTTTAGTTATTAATTCTTTTGCCGAATATCCAATCTCATCTAACATAAAATCAACTATTTCGGGAGCAGTAAAATATTGACCTTTGTTATTATCTGAATATAATTGTTTTAGATAATTTTCATAAATAAAACCAAATATTTCGTTTCTTACATTTGCAAAATTATATTGTTTTATAAACACAAAAATATCTAACCAAGGTGTAATTTCTTGTAGTTTATTTTGTGGTTTTGCGAGTATTTCTTCAAGTGTGTTGTTTATTATCTCTTGTTCTGAAATAAAAGGTTTATAAATATTTTTTGATATATTTTTGCTTATCGTATTTATTACAAATAAAATATCGCCATAATTTTTGTTCTGTAAATCATTCTGAATACGTTTTAGACGTTCCGAAAAATCTGTTCCAAAATTATGAAAATCATTGTCAGCAAGTGTCTTGTATAAAATAAATTGAATAAAATAGGCATAAGAAATTTCAACAGATTTTTTCCCTTTTTCCTGCTCCTGCATTTCTTTAAAGTATCCTTTCAGATTTAGTTTTTTTCTAAAATTATCTATTAATTTTGTAATATCAGTAAAAAAATCTTGTCTATTTATTTCTAAATTCAAATCTTTTTCATATTCAGATGTTTCAGCTGTTTTTTCAAAAAATTGCAAGTAATAGTTTTCTACTTGTATATACTCTGCCCAAAAAGTAAGAAAAAGCTTTGTTTTATTTAAAATGTCTTCAAGAGTAAATTCTCTAATAATTATTTTATTATTGTAAAATCGCCAAGTATAGCCGTCTGTTAATATTCCATATTTTTTATTCCATGCTTTTTGATAATTAAAAATTTGTTGTTCGCCAGCTTTTATGTTTTTATATTTTTCTACTTCAACAGGAATAATTATTTCGTCTGTAATAAATATTATTATATCGGCTCGTTTTTGTTTTTTTGTTTTTTCTAATAAGAATTCATTTCGTCTGTCGGCATCTTTTGTTGATAAACTTCCCTTTTTTAAATTAAAAATCTCATTTGACATTAAAATTTCATTAACAAAATTTTGAACTCCAGACCCTATTTCATGTTTAGAATATTCTTCTTGTTCTGTTTTCCACAGTGATTTTAGTTCTTTTTTTGTCATTTTTTTGTTTTTTAATTTTTGCTATTGTCTGGTTTTGTTCACTTCTTGGCAACAAAGCCACTATTTTAATTTTGTTGTTTTCTTAATTAAAAAAAATAGCAATTTTACAACTATTTAGGCTTATTAAAATTAATGGCATTTTTCATAAATGCAAATTACTGCGTTATTTAAATTATTTTAAAATCCTCATTTACAAAAAGTAAACTGCGGTATTTAAAAAATAAAAATGCCTTTTACTTTACACTTATGAAAAACGCCAAATTAATCTTATTATACTGAAAAGTCGGGAAAACTTTTTTGCAATACTTATCTGTTTGACATTCATGGCAATAAGCAATTTTATTGATTTTTATTAATCAGTTTTTAATATTTAGACAAGCAGTTTTTCCAACTATTCTGTATATTACTGAAATAAATACAAATACGTTGTTTTTTTATGTCAATTTTATATGCAAAATATGTTGTAAAGACAAGGCATGCCTTGTCTCTACGGCAAATTGAACAGCAAATTGTATGTTTTTAATATTACTGAAAAGTTTTCCCGACTTATCAGTATTATAACAGATTTTGTTAAAAAATAAAAATCAGTCTAATCTGTGTTCCTATTTTATAGATGATGGTAACACTGATAACACAGATTTTTAAATTTTAAATAATTAATAGTGGTTAATATAGATAATCAAGGGCTATTTATTTTGAGAAATAAATAATCTTTTCAAACAGTAAAAATTTTTATCTATTTTATTGCACCAGTGGTGCAAAATAACGATAGAATTAATTGATAATATGGATATTTTGCACTTCCAGCTGGGGTGCTATAATCTGCAAGTAAAAAAGACATGATTTTTGTTGCACCCCGCTGGGTTACGTTTACTCAAATTTATATATTTCTATCAATATAATTTATACTTCTGGTGTAAAAATAAATAAGACCTCAATTGTTTATAAGAGTCTTAATTGTTACTCTGCTAATTACAATTTCAACAAAATCCGTTATAATCAGAATTAATATGCCTAATATTTCATTTTCTTTATTAAAGAATTTCTACCCAATTAAAAACATCTTCTGCATCTCCTGTTTGTATTGCATAAAGAAGTTCGTATAGTTGTGTGGAATATTTACCTGGTTGATTATCTTTAGTAAACACATATTCTTTACCAGTATCTTTATCAATTACTCTACCTATTGGAGTAATAACAGCAGCTGTACCACAGGCTCCTACCTCTTCAAAGGTCTCTAATTCAGTTAGTGGTACTTCTCTTCGTTCCACTTTCAAACCAATATGTTCGGCAAGCTGCATTAAACTTTTGTTGGTAATTGATGGCAAAATAGAGTTTGATTTTGGAGTAATATATGTTTTGTTTTTTATTCCAAAAAAGTTAGCCGGACCACATTCATCTATATATTTTTTTTCTTTGGAGTCCAAAAAAAGAACGTTTGCAAATCCGTTGTCGTGTGCTTCTTTCATAGCAACTAAACTCGACGCATAATTGCCACCTACTTTAATATGCCCTGTTCCTTGAGGAGCAGCTCTATCAAAAGCTCGCCCAAGATACATGTCCACAGGTTTAAAACCTGTTTTGAAATATGGACCTACTGGAGTAACAAAAACAACAAATAAATAATCGGTAGATGGTCGCACACCAACCTGCCCTCCTATTCCAAACAGCACGGGTCTAATATATAACGATGCTCCTGAGCCGTAAGGTGGTACATATTTTTGGTTTAAATCAATAACTTTTTTTATAGCATTTTCAAAAAGCTTCACAGGTACTTTCTCCATTAGTATGCCATCAGCCGAATCTTGCAATCTTTTTGCGTTTTCTTGCCATCTAAAAAGTCTAATTTTACCATCTTTCCCTTTATATGCTTTTAAACCTTCAAATGCTTGCTGCCCATAATGTAAAGCCGTTGATGCCATGTGAATACTTACTTCCTCCGACGAGCTCATTTCTAAATCTCCCCACTTTCCGTCTTTAAAATAGCATCTCACATTGAAATCTGTTTTTGAGTAACCAAAAGGAATATTTCCCCAGTCAAAATCTAATGAGTTATCCATAATTTTTTGTTTTAAATTTGTGAAACAATTAACCTTCGTTATTTAGTTATTTTTCGGCATTTTTCACAAGTATCAATTTCTTCGTTACTTTTGAAATATTAAAATGCTCA
>JAOZTW010000947.1 GCA_029938985.1 Bacteroidales bacterium
GTACCCATACAAAAGTTTTTACACATTTGTATTTCTTTAATCGGCTGGTTTATAATCACATTATTGTATCATTGAACCATTGAATAATTGTATCAATGATGCAAAACAACATAAGAATTATGAGATAAGAAAATTGATAAAAAAAACATGAAAACAAATAAATATAAACTTTATTTTGTAGTATTTATATTGTTAGTAGCAAGTAATATATACGCACAAAAGCAATCTAAACAAGATACGGTTTGCAAAACAAAATATCCAATAATTTTGGTTCACGGTTTAGGATATAGAAAAAATATAATAAAATCGTACTGGGGCAAAATACCTGCTAAGTTACAAAAAAAAGGAGCTAATGTTTTTGTAGCCAATATAGATGCTTTTGGAACAATAGAATCTAATGCAGAACAATTGCAAAAATTTGTTGTTAAGATAATGAAAAAAACAAAATTGGATAAAGTAAATTTAATAGCTCATTCCAAAGGCGGTGTAGATTGTAGGTATATGATTTCTAAGCTATCTATGGATAAAAATGTAGCCTCACTAACAACAGTTTGTACACCGCATAGAGGCAGTTTTTGGGCAGAAGTTTTGATTGATTGGGCTGAGGAGAAGAAAATTAAAAAAATAAGTAATTTTTTGAGCATAATTGCCGCTTATCTTATGTTAGACAAAAATCCCGAGCCTTGGCTTGCTTATTCGCAACTAAAAATAAAAAACATGAATGAGTTTAATAAATACGTTTTAGACAAGCCATTGGTGTACTATCAAAGCTATGGTTGTATTGCAAACAGCAACTATCCAAACAAATCAATAAAACATAATCAGCAAATTATAAACGATTATTATGGAATAAACGATGGTTTTGTGCATAAAAGTTCGTATATCTGGGGCGATTTTAAAAGAGTAGCTGGCACAGAAATAGACACAGGTGTTTCGCATTTCGAAATTATTGGTTTTACTAATCTCACAAAATTTAATGAAGTTAACTTTTTTGCCAATATAGTTATTGATTTAAAAAAAATGAACTTTTAAAAAAACATCAAACTTTATTGATTTACAAAAGTTTTATTCAATCATTTTTCCACAATCGTTACACACGAATGGACTTGTTATAAGACTTTCGGTTGTATGGTAATCAAAACATAGTTCGTCGCCAGTGTTAATTTCTGTTATTGCAAAAATTTTTTCTTTTACAACTTTTGTATTTGGCATACATGAATGATTCATGTAAATAATATTTTTATCAAATATATGTTGTCCTTCAATTTCAATAGTATATTTTGAAGGTTCTTTGTGAACTTCTCCTGTAACTGAATGTATTAATTCACTTGATTTGTAGTTTTTTGTAGAAAAAAGCCCAGATATTTGTTCCTTGTTTTCTTTTACTTGAAAATTATTCATTTTATTTCGTATTTTTAGATTTAAAGTGCGACAAAGATATAATTTTATTATTAAAAAAAAATCAACTTCTTATTTTGTGAAATTAATTATTTTTTATTTATTAAATTAAATAACTAAAGTTTTTGCTTTCATAATAATATAATTATCAAACAGTTGTTATTTTACTAC
>JAOZTW010000948.1 GCA_029938985.1 Bacteroidales bacterium
TTTACTATAAAAAATTTATTATGAAAAACTTACCTATTGCAAAAGCCGTTTTTAAAAAACTAATAAAAGGCAATTTTTGTTATGTTGATAAAACTGAATATATAAAAAAACTTAACGATGCAAACAAAACCTACTGGTTTCTTGCACGTCCACGACGTTTTGGAAAATCATTATTGATAGACACCATGCGTGCCGCTTTTGCTGGCGAAAAAGAATTATTTAAAGGTCTGTATATTGAAAAAAACTGGGACTGGTCAGTAAAATATCCTGTTATTACTGTAAGTTTTGGTAGTAGTAATGCTCGCTCGCCAAATGATTTAAAACAAAGAATTTTTGAAATAATTAAAGACAATGCAGAAGATAATAAAATAAAAATAGATAATATAACAACTTCTGGACAGTTTTTGCAACTAATAAAAAAATTATATGAAAAATATAAACAACCTGTGGTAGTTCTAATTGACGAATACGACAAACCAATACTTGATAATATAACAGAAAAAAATGTTAAAGAAATAAGAACCGAACTTGCAGGATTTTATTCGGTGTTGAAAGATATGGAAAAATATCTAAAATTTGTCTTTATTACTGGTGTGTCAAAATTTAGTAAAACAAGTATTTTTAGCAAACTAAACAATTTACAAGATATTTCGCTCAAGCCAAAATACGCCGATATTTGCGGTTACACACAAAGCGATTTAGAAACCGTATTTAAAGATTATTTACACGATGTTAATCTAAAAACAGTAAAAGAATGGTATGACGGATATAACTTTCTGGGGCAGAACATTTACAACCCTTATGATATTTTACTTTTTCTTGACTCTAAAGAATATAAACCATACTGGTTTAAAACAGGAACTCCTACTTTTTTACTTGAACTTATAGAAGAAAAAAAATTCTTCCTACCTAAACTTGAAAATATAAGAATAGAAGAATCACAAATGGAAGAGTTTGATATTAAAAGAATAGAATTAATACCATTATTGTTGCAAACAGGATATTTATCAATAAAAAATGTTGTAAAACTTGGTTATAACACATACTACGATTTGCAATTTCCTAACCGAGAAGTAAGATTGGGGTTTACCAACTATTTATTAAGAATGTTATACACCATAGCTGGCGAAACCGATAAGAGAACAGAAATATATCAAAAAATATATTACGCCATAACAGACAACAAACCCGAAGATTTAGAACTATCATTTCATAATTTTTTCGCAAGTATTCCTGTAGATTGGTACAGAAAAAATAAAATAAATAAATTTGAGGGTTTTTATACATCTATGTTTTATGCTTTTTTTGCGGCACAAGGTTTTGATATTATTCCCGAAGATTTTACCAACAAAGGAAGAATTGATATGACCGTGCGAACAGAAAAAGCTGTTTTTATTTTTGAATTTAAAATGAAGACTAATCCAAAAAATGCTCTACAACAAATAAAAGACAAAAAATACCACGAAAAATATATTAACTTAAAAACAGAAATATTTTTAATAGGAATAGAATTTGACGAAGAGCAAAAAAATATTTCTATGTTTGAATGCGAAAAAATAAATAAATA
>JAOZTW010000949.1 GCA_029938985.1 Bacteroidales bacterium
GATGGAAATTTTGAATACGGAATTGATACAGTTTTTGTTGTAAAAGAGACAATTAACTTACCTCTTAATCAAGAACAATATGATAAATTATCTGATATTTATAAAGCTACAAATATTGATTTAATCAATCCATTCCACTATACCCACAATACTTTGTATATCGGAGCAACATACGAAAATCAAACAAATAACGGTATGTTTAGTTTTGCACCATGCAAACTTGACAACCAAGAAAATAGGCGAATTTTTAAAAGATTATCGTTTAATTTAGCAGATGTTATAAATTTCAAACTTGCTAAACTTGGGAAAAATACAGGAATAAAGAAAATAGGATATGGTAACAATAATTTTATTTTCAAACATACAGACATGGATAGTAAAAATGTTATTCATGAAAAACAAACAAATAATAGTGCTAATGTTGAAATAAAAAACTACTGGGAACAATTAGTGGAAAAAACTCTAAACGATGGTTTTTATTTGGGAATAGAAATAGACAAACCGACAATAATAACGTCTGCAAATATGCACAAATTTGGATTAAATAATTTTATTTTACAACAAAGAAATGAATTTTTATACAATAATGGAAATATTGAAACACAACCATCATTGTGAAATATTATTACTTTTTAAAGCAGTAAATTAATTACAAATATTAAGATACATGAAATATTTTAACACATCGGGTCCAAATATTCCAGACGAACATTATACAATACAACGCCCCAAGCTATTAAAAAAAGGCATTGAACTTGTAGAACGAAAAAGATATTTTACAATTTGGGCACCAAGACAAACAGGAAAAAGCACATATTTTATTCAACTTGCAGAAGAATTAGAACAACAAGGTTACAAAGTTGCTCATATAAGTTTTGAAGGTTATACAGAAACTTCAATAAAAATATTTATAAAAGAACTTATTTACCAGCTTAATAATTTTTGGAATACAAAATTTGCAGAAACAGAAATGTCTGAGGTATTTAATGAAATATCAAAAATAAATGATAAGAAATGTGTCTTAATAATTGATGAAGTTGAAGGAATTAATCTGGAATATTTTGGAACTTTTTTACATTCTATACGAAGAGTTTACCATTCAAGACACAAACATTGTTTGAAAAGCGTAATTCTTGTAGGAGTAAAAAATATCGTTGGTGTTGTAAATGATAATGCAAGTCCATTCAATATTACTGATAACTTAAATGTTCCGTATTTTACAAAAAATGAAGTTTTGGAACTTTTTGCATTACATGAAAATGCAACAACACAAAAATTCAATGATAATGTTAAAAACAAAATTTGTCAAATAACAGCCAATCAGCCCGGGTTAGTAAATGGTTTTGCAAACAAACTTATTGATAACAATCCTGATAAAAATGAAATTAATTACAACGATTATTTACAAGTTGAAGACTGGTATTTAACCGAAGTTATTGATAAAAACTTTGCAAATATTTTAAATAAAGCAAAACAAGAACGAAATTTTGTAGAAAGATTACTTTTTACGGAAGATGAAATTCTTTTTGAAATAGACAGAGAAAGTATTAAATTATTACATACAAA
>JAOZTW010000374.1 GCA_029938985.1 Bacteroidales bacterium
CTTAAACATTATATATAATTCGGAGGGTGTGGTTTGTGCTCCCGATGATATAACAACAATTAAAGTTACATCAAATTCATTGAACAACCATGAGTCTTTAAATGCTGTGGTAGATTGGGGTGATGAAATAGGTACAGAAGCAATTGGATTGGATGAAATAATTAATCAAGAAGAATTGACATATAATTACAAGACAAGTTCCTGTGGCAAAACAACGGAAATAGGTGGCACCGAGGTAAAAGATAGGTATATGATAATTGTTTCAGCTTCAAATGTTTGTACTACAATGGATGAGATGTTTTTTCGCCAAGTAGAAATTCAATCTAAACCAGATGCTGGTTTTTCGTTTGTAGATACAACAGTGCATCTTGATGAAACAACTTTGCATTTCTATAAATGTGAAACAGGAAATATAGCTATTGGTAATAGCTCTTATGGAGAAGATAACTGCTTGTCGGTAGAAGGTGTTAATTGGACTGTAAGTGTTGATGGAGAGGTTTATACTGAATGTGATGGTTGTGAAGAAGAATTTTCTGTTAATTTTTCTGATTATGGATTGTATCAAATAAAACTGACGCAATCAAATGTTTGTGGTGCAGGTACGGTGTTGAAAAATATAAATATTAGAGCCTTGCCAGAGGCTAACTTTGATATTTTAGAAATGAAAAATTGCTATCCTGCCGAACTTAATTTTGTAAACACAGCAGGAGCAGGAGTTACAAAAACATGGTGGGATTTTATTGGTGATAGCTCAGATATAGTTATTGATACTTTATTAGGTGAAACACATACTATTCTTTACGATGAAGAAGGAGAGTACAATATAAAACAAAGAGTTACTGACGGATATTGTTTTAACACCTCTGATAGTTTACTTGTTTTTGAAGACTTGTGCGAAGATATATATGTTCCAAATGCTTTTATACCAAGTAGTACCAATAATGATTTGAATAATTTTAAACCAAAAGCACAAAAACTGTTAAAATATCGTATTGATATTTATAACCTTCAAGGCGAAAATTTATGGTCGTCAAAAGAATTGTTAGACGGCTATCCCGCAGAAGGTTGGGACGGTACTTATAAGGGAAATTTGTGTCCACAAGGGACTTATATGTGGAAGATATTCGCAATAATCGATCAAGGCGATTTTGGAGAGCGAAACTGGGAAGGACAAACATACAAAGAAAAGTCTAATGGAAAAAAGAAGAAATCAACAGCTGGTACTTTTTTACTGCTCCGATAAAAAGTCTTTTAATAATAAAAATAAAAAATACAAAAACACATGAAAAAACTTTTACTTTTTTTAATAATATTAGTTTTATATTCTCCATTTTTTGTGCAAGCACAAGATGCTTTTAACTCAAATAATGTTGGGAATAGTATTTATACCAACCCTGGTTTTGCAGGAAGTAAAAATATGGTAAGAGTCTCTCTTGATAATCAACTTACTTGGTATTCTGCTGTTCATAAAACTGTTTATAATTCCGTTTCTGCTGATATTCCAATCAATAAATTTGGGTTAGGGTTTTCTGGAACATACAATGTTTTAAGCGAAGGACTTAATACCACAAATGGTGATTTAATGTTGTCTTACAAAATTGGAAAACTTCGTAAATTTATTATTCGTCCTGGAATAAAAGCCTCCTATTTTGGTTCTTATTATAATTTTGATAAACTAATTTTTTATGACCAACTAAGTGTTTACAACGGTTCGCAATCAAATACTCCAACAGCCGCCGCACTAGAGACAACTAATTTTAATTTAGTTGATTTAAGTGCCGGTTTTGTATCTCAATTTCCTATTGATGTAAGACGCACAGACCCCGCATGGATAAATTTTGGTTTTGCAATGCACCATATCACAAACAACGAATATGCTTCGATGGGAACAAAAAATGTATTTTACCCCAAGAAATATGTTTTCAACGCAGGTATGTTAATTCCTATGTATCACAAACATCATGTTACCAAAATAAGAGAACGCTCGAATATAATGTTTTATCCCAATTTTAAATATCAATTGCAAGGAGATTTTTCTTTGATAAATGTAGGTATGTTGGCATATTTGAGTCCAACTGCCAAGACTGCTGAAAAAGGACATTATTTTGTTTTGGGACTTGCGGCACAATCGTTTCAAACTCCAAGTATTTATAATAAAAACCAATTAGTTGGAACAATGGGGTATGAAGCAACAATAGGAAATTATCTTGCAGTTCAATTAATGTATAACTTAAATTGGGGGTCTTCGTTTAATCTTAGATTACAAAATTCACCTGTTTTTTTAACACACGAATTTTCAATTGTTGTTATGTTTGCAAATAAAAGAAAAACAGATTGTTCAAAAACTTTGAAATACAACAAAAAAAGATGGTATAACGACAACGAACTTCAAATACGACATGAAGGAGAATGTCCACCAGGAAAAACAATTAGAAGAACAGGCGAAAGAGCAAGACCTTTGTTTTATCCATTTGAATTACCTAAAGCATATATGGGATTTTAAAAAATTAAGAATTAGGAATTTATAGTACTTAATATTAATTCCTAATTCTTAATTCCTAATTAAAATATTACCTTTTTTATAAATAAAATAAAATGAAAAAAATTATTACATTTGTAGTTCTGTTAATGTTTGCAGTTCAGACGTTTGCACAAGAAGTTCATTGGGCGGTATCGGTTGATACTGTGTCGTCTGAATATAGTTATGATAGACATGGAGGAAAAGAAATTCTTGGAAAACCAAATGTTGACCAACAGGGACGTAATAGTGTTTACGCATGGGCCGTGGTTCCTAACGATGTAAATAAAGAAAGTGTTGAAATGGCACATATCGAAGTAGATTTTGGAAAATCGTTTCTTGTTGAACAAGTTGCTGTATTTGAGAGTTTTAATCCAGGTGCTGTTTCCGAAATATATATATCAAGTTTTAAAGCAGATGATAGCAACAGTGAGGGAATGTGGGAAAGAATTTATGCAGATACTGCTGTAATAGCTCGTACTGGTATGTCGCAATTTGAGAAAAATATAGACCCAATACTTGGTAAAGTAGCTGGTACTGTACACAAAGATTTGAACATATTTAAAAAAGATTCTGTTTTTCAGGCACAAACAGGATATAAAATTAATAATGTGTTTTTTGAAAAACAAAATGTTAGAAGAGTTAGAATTGTAATAAATCCGCTTGCTATTGATGGTTGGAATCAAATTGATGCAGTTGGAATATCCAAAAGTGCTGATTCTATTAAATATCCAGAACCACGGATTGTTGACCAAAGTATTATTATTGATAAAAAATCAAAAAATTTAGGTACTGCTATTAACTCTGCTTCTAATGAGCTATTTCCAGTAGTTTCGCCCGACGAAAAAAGATTGTATTATTCTAAAAAGGAATTCTCTAAAGAGAAAAATATTTACACTCAAAATATTTGGTATTCAGATATAACTAATGCAAAAATATATTCATGTAACACAAGTCGCCAAAATAATTATGAAAAACAAGACGTGTGGCAAACAGGTGAACCTTCATACTGGGAATTTAACAGTGTTGTTCCAAACTCAATTGTGGGTTTTTCTGCAAATGGAGAATATATATATCTAAATAATTTGTACGAAAACCTTGACTCCTGTGATTGTGAAGATGTGTTTGTGAAAAACACAACAGGATTATCAGTTTCTCATTTAGATTCTGTATTGTTGGTAAAACCAGAAGATTTGAATGTTGATTCTATTATTACTTCAAGATACAATAATTTTACATTAACGAGTGATGCTTCAATATTAATTTTAACAAAATTTGATTCTTTATACAACAAAAACAATATTTATGTACAGGTGAAAGAGAAAAAAAATGCTTGGGGAAATCCTTATAGAATAGGTAATTATGCAAAAGCACCATTTACTTTTAATGCAGATGTAGAGGGTGAGGTTCAACAGTACTGGATTGATGTAGATAGCCTATCAAATGATTCTGTTAATTTTATTGAGTTAAATTGGTCGCAACCTAAAAACGTGGTTATCAACGACTATGTAAATCAAAGTAACTATACAAGTTTTTATATCAGTCCAGATGGAGAACATTTGTTTTTGGCAATTCAAGAAGATACAACAAAAACTTATGGTAGAGATATTTACATAAGTTTTTTAAACGAAGACGGTATAACGTGGGGCAAACCACAAAATCTTGGTTTGCCAATAAATACTATTGCAGATGAATCATCTCCCTTTTTTGATGGCGATGGTATCAGTTTGTATTTTTCAAGTGCAGGACACGATGGTTTTGGAGAACACGATGTATATATTTGCGAACGCTTAGATGATAGTTGGTTAAAATGGTCAAAGCCACAAAATTTAGGAATACGGGTAAATACTCCTGGCTCTGATGTAAACTTTAAAATTGCAGATAAATCAAGAATGGGATATTTTTCTGCTTATGAAAAAACAGTAGGTTGTAATGATAATTCAGATATTTTTTCCATTCAAATGGGAAAAGCAATCACTATTCATATTAAAGGACGAACCCTTAATGTGAACGACAATTATAAGCCTATTGGAAATGTAGATATTGCAATGAACGCACTTGGAGAAACTGATAGATTGAAAAAAATAGAATTTAAAAGTAGTAAATTGTTTGGTGAATACGATATTAAAATAACCAAAATGATAGAGTCAAATAAAATGACTAAATTTGGAATTGCTGCAACCAAAAATAATGCTTACCAAACAAATTATAGTAAAAAAGCTATTGATTATGAGTATATAGACCTTACAAACCCAGATTGGGTTGTAAATATTCATCAAGACTTATATCTTTATTCAAAGCCAGATACAAATGGTGATTTTGTAATCGTAGATCCTATCTATATTTATGATACTGTATATGTTGAAACAGGAGGTTATTCAGGAAGAAGCGATACTATTAGAGAAAGCGATATTATAACACGTACAGATACTGTACCAGCTGATGTAGTCATAAAATATATTGTTGATACTGTTTATTCTCCAATTAAGGTAGAGGCAAATGGCTGTCCTACAATATACAGTGCAGGAATTTTATATGGTTTACAACGTACTGAGGATTTTTCTGAATTTGTTGAAATAAACGCTTCTTATACAAAACATTTTGGTTACAATCAAACAGATGTAGGATTAAATGAGAGAAAGTTTAAAAAACTCATTAATGATTTAATGGTAATGTTAAAAAAGAGTCCAGATGCTGTTATAAATATTTATATTATTTCAAGTGCTTCGCATGTTCCCACAACTGCATATTGTTCCAACTTTGAGCTTGCACGCCAGCGTGCCGAAGAACCAGTAAGAAGACTGAAAGAAGTATTAAAACGCAAAGGAATATCAGAAGATAGAGTTCATTTTGATAAAAGATACGTAGTAGAAGGACCTGATTATGCAGGTGATGCAAAAGATAAAGCCAAATATAGAAAATTTCAATATGTAAAAATATGGATGTACAGTTGCGATGTTGATTAATTACTTAGGTACTGAAAAGTCGGGAAAACTTTTTATCATAACATTAAAGCATTGATTAATTGC
>JAOZTW010000375.1 GCA_029938985.1 Bacteroidales bacterium
AATTAATCAATGCTTTAATGTTATGATAAAAAGTTTTCCCGACTTTTCAGTTATTAGTAAAATTACAAGACAAAGATGTGTCTTTAATTTTTAATTTAAAATCTTTTATTGAATTAATTGTTAGTTCTTCTTGTTCTTGGTTTTGTTTATTTTCATCAATTGAGGGTTTAAATATTTCACTAATATCTGCATTTTCAATAATTGTTATTTCAGGATAATTTTCTTCAATCCAATTACTTATTTCTAAACAACCATTAAATAATTCAACATACATGTTAGCTGTATATTCATTATATGGATTAAAATCCGGATTTTCTTCTTTAAAATCTCTTTTATAACTTGGCATTTCATCATAAGTACAAACTATACAACAAAAGCTATAAATATCTTCAATCATATTTAGATTTTGTTTATTCTTGAAAGCCTTTAAAATGCTGTCAGTATATGGTTTTAATTCAATATAAGATATTTTCGTAATTTTGTTTAAGCCAAATAATGAAATCCTATACATTATTTTTTTAATTTCTACAAAAGATATATCAAAATCAAAATTATTCAGAATTAAAAATTTATGTTGAAAAATTTGTTTACAATTTTCATTTTATCAAGTAGCATTGCATAAATTTATGTCATTCTTAGCACTAAATACACAATATTGTTTAAGGTTGTACGATAAATACAAGTTTGCAACTTTCAATGTATTTTTAAGCACCTATTTCCCAATACAGAAATTCTTAAATATATTACCAAGCACTTCATTATCTGTTATTTCGCCAGATATTTCTCCAAGAAATTTCATTATTTCTCTAATATCTTGTGCCAAAAAATCGCCCGAAATATTGGTGTGCAAACCATCTTTTACTCTAAAAATAGCTTCTTGGGCATTGCTTAATGCCTCGTAGTGGCGAGTGTTAGTAATAATGGTATCTTGCTTGTTTATTGACGAATAATTTACACTATCTAACAAAGCATCAATTAATTGTTTGGTGTTGTTTTTATATTTGGCAGATATATATATAGGAGTCAGCTTTTCAATTTTATCAAAACTTGTGGTTTGTTCAATTGTATCTATCTTGTTTACAACCAAAATAAGTTTTTTATCTTTTGTTTTTTCAACAATAGAATCAATTTTTAATTTCGCTTTTTTATCTTTTGCATCAAGCATAAGTAATACTATTTCGGCGTTCTCAATTTTTTGATAAGTACGTTTAATACCCAAGTTTTCTATAGTATCTGTTGTTTCTCTAATTCCTGCGGTGTCTATAAATCTAAAATTAATTCCGTTTATTGCCACCACATCTTCTATTGCATCACGAGTTGTGCCAGCTATGTCCGACACTATTGCTTTGTCATCGTTCAAAAGTAAATTCAAAAGCGTTGATTTACCCACATTTGGCTCACCAATAATTGCTACAGGAATACCATTTTTAATTACATTTCCTAATTTAAACGATTTTATGAGCTTGCCAACATGGTTTTCAATTTTGTTAATCAAATTTTCTAATTGAGAGCGGTCTGCAAATTCCACGTCTTCGTCACTAAAATCGAGTTCCAGTTCTATTAGCGAAATAAAATTTAGTAACTGCTCCCTTAGTTTATTAATGTCGTTAGAAAAACCACCTCTAATTTGCTGAACCGCAATTCTATGCGATGCCTCCGACGAAGATGCTATTAAATCCGCAACTGCTTCTGCTTGCGAAAGGTCGAGTTTACCGTTCAAAAAAGCACGTAGAGTAAATTCTCCCGCTTGGGCAAGCCTTGCACCTTTGTTTATCAATAGTTCTAATATTTTTTGCTGAATATGCACCGAACCATGACAAGATATTTCAACCGAATTTTCGCCAGTATAAGAATGTGGCGATTTGAATATTGATATTAAAACATCGTCAATAATTTTTTTGTTATCAACTATTTCTCCATAATGAATAGTATATGCTTTTTGATTACTAAGTATTTTATTTTTTTTGGAAACAAAAATTTTGTCAGTAATAGAAATTGCTTCTCTGCCCGACAACCTGATTACTGCAATTGCTCCCGTTCCCGAGGCAGTTGCTATTGCTGTTATTGTGTCTTTTTTTATCATTATTAAATTTCAATTTCGGTGTGATTATTATCCTGTGCAAAATGACGAGACAGAACAAATAAAAAATCGGATAAACGGTTAAGGTATTGAATAATAATATTATCTATCTCTATTTCGGCAGCCATACCAACAATATTTCTTTCACAACGTCTGCATACAGTTCTGCAAATATGTGTCAGTCCTACAATTTTATTTCCTCCCGGGATAATAAATTTTGTCAATTTTGGTAAACTTTCATTCATTATATCAATTTCTTTCTCCAACAAATCAATATCTTTTTGCAAAATATTATTAATTTTAATATTTTTTTTATTTTCATCAAGTGCCAAAATAGACGACATAGTAAATAACACCTTTTGAATATCTACAAGTGTACTTTCAGAGTAGCTATCCATCTTATAACCACGCAAATAACCTATATAAGAACTTAATTCATCTATTGAACCATAAGCTTCAATTCTAATATGATTTTTACCAACCCTATTACCACTCAACAAAGCGGTTTCTCCCTTATCTCCACTTCTTGTATATATTTTCATAATAAAAACATGTTTTAATTATAAATAATTAGGCTAAACTGTAATTTTGTCAGCAATACTGACAAATTGTAATAGCATTTTTATCAAAAATATGCCAAAATAACCACTTTTTTTGATGGCACAAAGATTGTTATTTTTGAAGTAAAATAAAAATATTACAAAATTTTTATTTCAAAGTTGAATTATAATTTTCAACTTTATTTTAAAATAAAAAAAAACAACAATAAGAAAAGTTATTAATTTAACTTTTCCAAAAATAATAAATATATAAAATTATGGCTAAAATTATCGGAATAGACTTAGGTACAACAAATTCATGCGTTTCAGTAATGGAAGGTAAAGAACCCGTTGTTATTCCAAACGCAGAAGGAAAACGTACAACACCCTCTATAGTAGGATTTTTAGATGACGGCGAACGTAAAATAGGTGATCCTGCAAAACGTCAAGCTATCACAAACCCCGAACGAACGATTTATTCAATCAAACGTTTTATGGGCGAAACTTATGATAGAGTACAAAAAGATGTAAAAAGAGTTACTTACAATGTAGTAAGAGGCGACAACAATACTCCACGTGTACTGATTGGCGACCGTAAATATACTCCACAAGAGATTTCTGCAATGGTACTTCAAAAAATGAAAAAAACTGCTGAGGAATATCTTGGACAAGAAGTTACTGAGGCTGTTGTAACTGTACCTGCTTATTTTAACGATTCTCAACGTCAGGCAACAAAAGAGGCTGGCGAAATTGCTGGACTAAAAGTAAGACGAATTATTAACGAGCCAACTGCGGCTGCACTTGCTTATGGACTTGATAAAAAAGATATTGATGCAAAAATAGCTGTTTTTGACCTTGGTGGTGGTACTTTTGATATTTCAATACTTGAACTTGGTGATGGTATTTTTGAAGTAAAATCTACAAATGGTGATACTCACCTTGGCGGTGATGATTTTGACGATGTAATAATTAATTGGCTTGCTGAAGAATTTATTAAGGACGAAAATCTTGACCTTAGAAAAGACCCTATGGCAAAACAAAGACTAAAAGAAGCGGCTGAGAAAGCAAAAATTGAATTATCAAGCTCTACAAGCACCGAAATAAACTTGCCATATATTATGCCTGTTAATGGTATTCCAAAACACCTTGTTCGCAAATTAACAAGAGCTAAATTTGAACAACTTTCAGACCAACTTATTCAAGCAACTATTGAGCCTTGCCGTAAAGCAATGGCAGACGCAAAAATGACTAACTCTGATATTGACGAAATTATTCTTGTAGGTGGCTCTACTCGTATTCCTGCTATTCAAAAAGTGGTAGAAAACTTTTTTGGCAAAAAACCTTCTAAAAATGTTAATCCCGATGAGGTTGTAGCCGTTGGTGCAGCTATTCAAGGTGGCGTTTTAAGTGGTGATGTAACCGATGTATTGTTACTTGATGTAACTCCATTATCTTTTGGTATTGAAACTATGGGTGGCGTGATGACAAAACTAATTGAAGCAAACACTACAATTCCTACCAAGAAAAACGAAACTTTTACTACTGCTGTAGCTAATCAACCTTCTGTTGAAATTCATATTTTGCAAGGAGAAAGAGCCTTAGCAAGAGACAATAAAACTATTGGTAAATTCCACTTAGACGGTATTCCTCCAGCACAAAGAGGTGTACCACAAATTGAAGTTACTTTGGATATTGATGCAAACGGTATTTTGAATGTAACCGCAAAAGACAAAGGAACTGGTAAAGAACAATCAATTAGAATTGAAGCATCTTCGGGACTTAGCGATGCAGAAATTGAAAAAATGAGACAAGAAGCTAAAGACAACGAAGCGGCTGATAAAATAGCAAAAGAAAAAATAGATAAACTAAACAAAGCCGACAGCGTGGTTTTTGAAACAGAAAAACAACTCAAGGAATTTGAAGACAAATTGCCAGAGGACAGCAAAAAACAAATTGATGAAGCTTTAAATGAATTAAAAGAAGCTCATAAAACTGAAAATATTGATGCTATTGATGGTTTGGTTGAAAAAGTTCAACAAGCTTTCCAGGCAGCTTCGCAACATATTTATCAAGGACAACAAGGCGGACAAGGACAACCAAACATGCAAGATTTTGCTCAAAATTTTGGACAACAAGGTGGTGCTCAAGACCCAAAAAAAACAGATAAAAAAGACGATAAAAAATCAGGAAACGATGATGTAACAGACGTTGAGTTTGAAGAAGTAAAATAGTTTTTTTAAGATTTTTTGGCGTTTTATAAATTGGAAAATAGAAATAAAAGTTTTGCAGGTAAATTTAATTTATCTGCAATAACAATATTTCTAAATTCCTTTTTTTTTAAAGAATAACGAATTTTGGAATTTTTATACAGAAACTCAATTAAAATTATGCCAATAAAAAAAGCCTTAAAACAGTTTTGTTTATAGGCTTTTTTATTTTTTCAATCCATTTTCTTTGGAATAATATACGGCTCTTTCCCCGCCAAAACTATCGGGACTTTGATTATTTTATCTATTTCTATTTCGTTGTCAATAAGTTCTAAAAGTATCACCAATTATTTTTTTAAACCAGTTTTCAAATTGTTGTAATTTATTTTTAACGAGCATATCTGCTGTTTCTTCAAGAAGTATTTTGCGTATTTTAATATCTGTTTGTAACCAGTCAATAATTGTATCTTGAAAAACTGTTTTTATTTCATAATTTGGAATAGCAAGTTCGAGTTTTTTTGTCGTTATGTATCCACTGTATGTTAGCAAAGTCCAAAGCAATTCTTTTTTTGGATCTAAATCCGGAAACACAAAATTTTCTTCAATATCTTTTTCTATTGTCTCATTATTTATGAGTTTCAATAATTGTTGTCTTGTGAAATTTTGATAGTCCCTACAAAACAGTGTTGGTATGATTAACAAGTATTTACAAAAAT
>JAOZTW010000950.1 GCA_029938985.1 Bacteroidales bacterium
ACAATAAGTAAACTGCGGTATTTAAAAAATAAAAATGCCTTGTACTTTACACTTGTGAAAAACGCCAAGATTTTTATAAATAATTGAATAAAGGTGTAAACCAATTCTTAATTCTTAATTCCTAATTAATTGCCGTTTACTGCTTGTTCTCCAAGTATCAATAAGCTATCTCCGTAGCTTAAAAATCTAAAATCATTATTTAGAGCATAATTATAAATTTTTTTCCAATCATTTCCACAGAAGGCAGCAATAAGCAACAAAAGAGTGCTTTGTGATTGATGAAAATTTGTAATTAAATTATTTACAATTCTAAATTTATAACCAGGAACAATAATTATTTGAGTTGAAGCTTCAATATTATCTAATTCATAAGTTTGCATATAAACCAGAAGATTATATAATACTTTATAGGTTTTTAAATTTTGTGGCAAATCGTAAATTTCCCATTGCGAAAGCGATAAATTTGGCTTATCTGTCAGTTTTTCAGATATTTCTGTTAAAATAATTTTCACTCCAAGCCAATAAATACTTTCCAATGTTCGCACACTTGTAGTGCCAACTGATGTAATGTTACCTAAATTACTAATCAAAGCTTTAAGTGTGTCTTGTGATACTAAAAAGCTTTCGGCGTGCATTTTATGGTCGCCAATTTGTTCTGATTTTACAGGTTTAAAAGTGCCAGCTCCCACATGAAGTGTTAATCTTTTAACTCTTATATTACTATCTTTCAAATCTCTAAAAACATGTTTTGTAAAATGCAAACCAGCTGTTGGAGCGGCCACCGAACCTTTATGTTTTGAGTATAAAGTTTGATATGTTTTTTTATCAGATTCTTTTGGCTCTCTATTCAAATAGGGTGGGAGAGGGGTGTTTCCTGTTTTTTCTAAAACTTCTCCAAAAGTAATATCGCCATTCCACGAAAACTCAATAATTTGTGAATTAGATATTCTTTTTATAATTGTAGCATTTAATTGATATTCAATATTATCAATAATAATATTTTTTGATAATATACCATTTTTCCATTTTTTTAAATTTCCTACAATACATTTCCATTTACAAGATTTTTTCTGAGAAAAAGCCAATTCATAATTTGAGGGTTCAATTGGATTTAAACAAAAAATTTCTATTTTTGCCCCAGTAGCTTTTTTGAAAAAAAGACGAGCTTGAATAACTTTTGTATCGTTTAGCACCAAAAGATTGTCTGTTGGTAGTAATTTTGATAGTTGAAAAAACTTTTTTTCTAACAAGTTATTTTCCTTATATACAAGAAGTTTCGACGCATCTCGCTTCGTTAATGGAAATTTTGCAATTTTTTCGCTTGGTAAATTATACGAATAATCTAATATTTTAATACTTTTGGCATTTTTCATACGGCAAAATTAGTATTAATTTATAGAAAAAAAAAAAATTTAACTAAAACAATTAACTCGCTTTATTCATGGTTTTTTGTTATGATAAGTATATACTAATTAAGAATTAAGAATTAGGAATTAAGAATTAACTAAAGTTTTTGCCTTCATAATAATATAATTATCAGACAGTTGTAATTTTACTAC
>JAOZTW010000376.1 GCA_029938985.1 Bacteroidales bacterium
ACAAGGCACACACCACACAAGCCACTGCAAACCAAGAAAATGATATGCTCCCTTTTTTTTATTCATGTTCTAATAATTCGCTTATAGCTATCTTTTTTAATTTGATGTCCATTATGTAAAAATAACCTGTTCCACCTTCACTAATATTAGTTGGTAAATTACCTGAAATTGTTGAAAAAATACCAGTTTTCCATTCGGTCTCAGAAAAAAGAGCAAGTAAATATTCATGGTATTTATTTGATATTGAATATTTACGAACTGTTATTGTATCTGTTATTGCCCCAGCTGTTCCAAATCCATGAATAATATCAGGGAAAAGTCCTTGCGGTTCGCCACCAATATGTGTGTAATTAAAAACCAAATCCGAAGAAAAAGGATTGTTATAATTTTCTAATGTATCCATAGCATAAAGCCATAACCACTTTGTATTTTCATCATAGCCAAATGAATGCCTGTAACCAGAAAAATATATCATATTACCTGATACATTTTTATCTTCTTGTGGTAAAGGTGAATTTAAAAAATCTATTTCATTGATGGCTACAATACTGTCAGAAGCAAAATATTCATTATTACCTGTTTTAATATTCAAATTATAAATTTCGCCAACTTGTGGTGCGAAAATATCATCTGAAATATATACGCCTTTATCGTCAGTTTCTGAAAATATGTAAATATTACTATTTGATAAAATTGTAACAGTTGCATCAGAAATATTCTCTAATTGAGTATTATTTGGATAATTTGCTGGTTTAATTAATTTTATATAATGATGTTGTAATTCTGTTGTAATATAGCAATCAACAACTATTTCAAATTGATGACTATTTTCGGAAATATTTAAGTCGTTTATATTAATTTCTTGCATATCGCAAGCTGTTATTAAAAATAAAGTTATTATAGTAAAATATTTTTTCATTTTTTTAGAATTTAAAGCTGTATGAAATACTTGGCATAATTGTTATAAAATTAAATTGATATATATGTAAACTGTTATCGTCTGCATAATACTCAAAGTTATAACCCAAAGGATTTTGTCGTGCATAAATGTTGTAAATACCTATTTTCCAATAACTTTTAAATTTTTTATTCTCTTTTGGATTAATATTAACTGCAATATCCATGCGATGATAGTCCGGCATACGTTCTGCGTTTCTGTCGGAATATAATGGAACATAAAATCCTTCATGTTCAAAATATCCTGATGGCATTGTGTAAGCTCTACCTGTTGTATAAATCCAGTATGCACTTGCAGAAATTCGTTTTGAGAAATTATAATTTAGAGAAATTCTTGCATCATGTGGCATATCATAAGTTGCAGGATAGGGTTTGTTATTATTTATTCCAGTTATATTTCTAATAATTCGTGAATAATTATAACTAATGTTTCCTGTTAATTTTCCACTTATTTTTTGAAAATTTATTTCAAAACCGTAAGCACTCGCTTTACCTGTTCGTATTTGTGTTTCAATATATTGTGTTCCAATTAGTCTGGCGTGGTCTATGTAGTCTATTTGATTGTTGAAAATTTTATAATATGAATTAAATGAGAATTTATAGTTGTTTGTGTGTAGAAATTCTAAACCTAAGGATGTAATATCTGCTGTTTGTGGTAAAATATTTGGCGAAGCAGGTATCCAAGTTTCAAGCGAAGTGTAGGCATAAGAATTATTTTGTAGTAGCTGCACATATTGAACTGTGCGTGAATAAGCTGATTTTAACGTTAATTTGTTAGTAATAAAATAATTTAACGAAATACGTGGTTGTAGGTTTTTATATGTATTGTAAATACCTTTTTCATTTTTATTTTCTTTTATTGGATAAAAATTTTCATTGTAATTATACCAAGTTGCATTTCCTATGTTTTGAAAAACTGTAAATCGTAAACCATAATTTATTCCTATTTTATTAAACAAATTAATGTCATTTAGTAAGTAAATAGCATTTTCGAAAGCTTGACTTTGACTAATACTTTGTAGAAGAACATTGTTTGATTGTCCGGGCGAAAAGTTGTGAAAAACAGTATTTGTGCCAAATTCAATTTTATTATTTGAATTTACAAAAAACGAAAAATCTGTTTTAAAAGTATAATCTTTTATTGCTGTTGTCCACGAAATATTTTGATTTAGTTCGGTAAAATTTAATTGATTTTGATAATCGCTATAAATTAAAGAAATATTTGAAAAAATGCGTGGTGTAAATATATGATTATATCTAAAAGTCACTGTTTGGTTTCCCCAGATGTTTGTAAAATCGCCGACAGATAAAATTTTATCGTTTCCTTTGTAAAAAGATAAAAATAAGCGGTTGTTTTGATTTATTTTAAAATTTGTTTTTAAATTTATATCATAAAATTGAGGAATGATATTTTCACTTTCATCGGGTTGCATAAAAAAATCTATGAAACTACGTCGTCCTGTAATAAGAAATGATGCTTTGTTTTTAATTATTGGGGCTTGTAAAGTTATCCGTGAAGCAAGCAAGCTTACTCCACCTGATAATTGTAATTTGTTCATATTGCCTTCGTTCATTTTTACGTCCATTACCGATGAAAGTCTGCCACCATATTTTGCAGAACTATTGCCTTTGTAGAATTTAATTTCTTTAACAGCATCGGGATTAAATACAGAAACGAGACCAAATAAATGAGATGGGTTATAAATAGGAGCTTCGTCAATTAAAATAAGATTTTGGTCAATATTACCACCTTGAACATAAAAACCAGATGTTCCATCGCCTACCGTTTTTATTCCTGTTTGTAATTGAATAGCTTTTATTGGGTCGTTTTCTCCAAAAATAGATGGTAAGCGACTAATTGATAAAGGTGTTAGTTGTAAAGATGAATATTCATTAGTTCTTATTTTGGAATTAGCCGAAACAACAACTTCATCTAATTGATTATCATCTATTTGTAAATAAATATTTATTATTGTATCTTTTTTTAAATTAATATTTATTTTCTCCTGCAAATATCCTACAAATGAATAGTTGATATTATAATCTCCTTTTTTTAGTGTAAAGGAATAATAACCATAAGAATTTGTAGTTGTTCCTTTGTTAAAATTTTCAGTAAAAATATTCGCTCCAATTATACTTTCTTCTGTTTGTTTATCATAAATATAACCGCTTATTGTTGCAGTGTTTTGTGCAAATAAATTTATTTGTAAAAATAAAAATATAATAAATATAGTTTTTTTCATAATTAAATTATTGTTGTATTAAATCATTAGTTGCTATTTTTTTATAATCAATATCCATAATATAAAAGAAACCTATTCCGCCACTGCTAATATTTGTAGGAAGATTACCCGATATTGAAGAAAAAATACCGGAAGCCCAATCGGTTTCGCAAAATAGAGCATATAAATATTCTGAATAAGCATCTGAAAGCGAAAATTTATAAACTTTTAAGCTGTCTTGAATTGTTCCTGCTACACTGTGACCAGAATTATTATCTGAAAAAAGCCCTTGAGGTTCACCACCAATATGCGTGTAATTGTAATATTTAGAGGAAGCGAAAACGGGGTAAGAAGTTATTGAATCGAATTCCCAAGCAGAAAGCCAAAGCCATTTGTTCATTTTTTGATAACCAAAATCATGTTTCAAAATCATAAATGAATGTTGACCAGGAGTAAGATCAGAAGTATTCTTTCGAGGTAATCGTAGTTTTGAAAAATCAATCTCATCTACTGGAATTATGCTATCTGATGCAAAATATTCTTTATCTCCGTTTTTAATATATAGATTATAAATTTCGCTAACTTGTGGTGCAAAAACTTCAGTTGATATATATATTCCAGCTTCTTCGGTTTCTGAAAATTTGTATGTTTTATTATTTGATGATATTTGAACAAAAGCATCTGATGTTGGCATTAATTGAGTATTGTTCGGATAGTTTGCTGGTTTTGTAAGTTTTATGTAGTGATGTTGTAGTTCTGTTGTAATATAACAATCTACTGCTATTTCAAATTGATGACTATTTTCTGAAATATTTAAGTCGTCAAAATTAATTTCTTGGATACCACAAGCCGACAGTAAGAACAGAATTATTACTGTAATAAATTTTATAATTTGACGCATAAATTTTTTATTTTTTAACAAAAATAACACGAACTAAATTAATTCGTGTTGTTTTAAAAGGTTTCATTGTAATTATAAAATACAACTAATTAATACAAGTTGAAATTTAATCATAGTAATAAAAAGAATATTGTTTTTCTTTTCTGTATTTTATATGTAATTGCGCTTCGTCAGATGGTCCATAGATGCGACCTATTCTGCTAGTAGTATTGCCTGCTGTAAGTTTAATATTATCTTCAACACGCGAAACTTGACTTCCTTCCCATATATCAAAACTATAATATATTGCCCAACACCATCTATTATTTGTAAGTGAAGCATAATTTTTAGTTGTTTTATCCATTGGATGCCAATCGAAACCTTTATCTCCATATCCTTCTGGAGCAATCCAATCTTCAGTAATTTCGTAAGTAACATATTCTTTCCCTATATTTTCTTCTATCAGTTCAGTAGAAACAGAAATCATATCGTTTTCAATCCAGTCGGATTCTTCGTCATAATTTGGCGAATCAATTTTAGGTTGATTTTTAGCCTGCAATAATTTTGCTTCCAAATCATTTTGTGTCATTACTTGAATTTTAAAATTGTCCTTAGAATAAGAATCAACAATATCTTTTTCAGAACTTGACACTCTATAAATTATATAATTACCATCTGCATCAGATATTTTTATATCTTTAAAATACTCTTGCGAGTTATCTTCTTCTATAACATTCATCTTTTCTTTTGAACAAGCTCCTAAAAATAAAATAGAAGCAATAAAAAATCCTGCAAAAATTGTTTTAAAATTAATAAATTTCATGTTTTAATTTTTAAATTGGTTAATAAATATTGATTAAGAAAATGCAAAACTAAAACAAGTCATTATGCTATGCAAATAAAAACAACATAAAAAAATGAAGTGTATCAAAAAACGAATGAAATGTATAAATATGAAATAAAATGTATCATTTTTGAGATGAATTGTATTTTTTAATATAAGCAATAAGCCTTTCTTTTGATTCCGCTTTTTTTTCTCTGGATATTTTTATTTCTGTTCCATCTTCAAGAATAATCATATTTTTATTTACATTAAACTTGAAAAAATATTTTAAATTTATCAAGGACGATTTATGACAACGATAAAAGTCTGGTTTTGGTAATTCTAATTCAATTTCTTTTAATAGTTTTTTAGAAACAAAATATTTTTTGTTGTCTCCTTTATTTTTATGAAAAATAAAGATTTTGGTTAAATTACCATCTGCTTTACAACAAATAATATTATTTGTTTCTTCAATTCTAACTCCATCTAATGTATGAATTATTACTTTCATTTGTTTTGAATTAGTGATTTATAATAAAAATAAAAAACAAAATTGTTTTTTTTCTTTGTTTTTTTTTTTGCAATGGAGCATATCGGGTTCGGGCTTTGTGTCGTCAATTTAATTCAGGAACGTAGCTTGC
>JAOZTW010000377.1 GCA_029938985.1 Bacteroidales bacterium
AATTTAATTTTGTGGATAATTATAAAATACAAAGATACAAAAAAATTAGACTAGTGTTACTTCAAGTTTGTAATGTCTATTAAAAAGCAGGTATTATAAAACACATCTGAAATAGTAGTAAATCTGCTTGTTATGCTATTTAGTGTGTGAATGATAAAAAGCATATACCAGACATTATTAACTTGAAGCAACACTAGTTAAAAAATAAATTTAGAAGTTATGAATATCATGATAAATACATAAGACCATAAATGACAATTAGGAATGATGCTTTAAGTCTTTATGAAACAGAACAGTCATGATTATCTATAAAAAACTAAACGATACGCTTGGACTTAATTTTCTGTTTCCAGTTTTTCTAATCTCTTATTAAGGTCTTCATATTTTTGTTTTAAATCTTGATTTTCTTGTTTCAAGCTTAGATTCTCTTCTTTTATTTCTAAAATTATCTCCTGTTGTTCTTTTATTGATTGTACTAATACAGGAGTAAAGCGAGTGTAACTTATCGACTTACCACCATTTGTATTATTAGAAACTAATTCAGGATAAATTTTTTCAAGTTCATTTGCATCAAAACCAAAAGTTGTTTTATCATCTGTTTGATAACTTAAAGCATCTAAAAGCAATATATTATCTAAACTTTTATTAATAGATTTTGAGTTTTTATAACTTTTTTGATTTTCAAAAAGTGTAAGGTCAAGATAAAGCCCTCCACTTTTGAGAAGCACCATTGCATCGTTGGTTGCACCAGAACCAGTACCATTTCCTGCAACTATCAATGGATCTGTTGCTACCCAAGCTACTTGATCTCCAGTAACATTAGCAAATCTACCTACATAAAAACTACATTGTGATTGCGAAGAGTTTCCATTTCCAAACGAAGCTGAATATTGTCCTCTGGCAACAGTATTTAATCCACCAGCTAAAGCACCATCAGCATTTTGTTCTATTGTGTTACCCGAACCAAATGCAATTGAACCATGCCTACTTACTATATTATTACTACCAACCGAAAAAGAATTATCGCCAGCAACGTCATTAGCTGTACCAATACTAAATGAATTTTCGCCATTAACATCATTATTTTGACCAAAAGCAGCAGAGGCAGTACCAGAAGCAGTTGTGTTTCTACCAAAAGCTACGGAGTAATTTCCAATATTATTTTCGTCCCAAGCTGTTCCAGTTGAAATTCTACCTGCTCTAAATGAGGCACTTTTTGGGTCAAACATCATTCTTACACCAGCACCAGTTATAACTGACGAAATTGCCGTTCCTGTATTGTATGTTCCTGTTGATAAGATACCTGAGCCATCGGGAGAGTTAATATATGTAGGGCTTGTGTTTTGTGTCCATAAAGAACTACCACCTGTAGCATCTTGACTAACCCAATTTGAACCATCAAAAGTAAGTATTTGTCCAGTAGTTGCTCCAGTTGTGTTTACTCCGTCTAATAAATCTAAATTTAAAACCGGTTGTGTCCAATTAGTTCCATCGTGAAAAAATATTTGATTTGCAGATGGAGTACCTACTGATGCCAAATTGTCGAAATCTAATTGTTGATTTATCCAGTTTGTTCCATTTGAAAACAAAACATGATTTGCTGTTGCTGTTACAGTAACATCTGTTAAATCAGTCAAAGCTATTGCTCCACCCGAACTTACTGTAGCATTTGTCCAATTTGAACCGTTCCATAATATTACTTCATTAGTTGCGGGATTACTCGTAAAATCTATATTATTCAAATCTTCAATACCAAAAGGTACATCTCCATTTCCATCTCTCACTATATCTTCCGAATTTTCTGCAACCAATGAATATGGAACAGATTGTAATTTAATAGTTCCCATATCAATAAGTCCACTTCCAAATTCGGAACTTCCAAAATCTACTCTCATTTTAAGATAATAGCTTCCGCTTGTAAAATCATACCAGTCAATAGTTAAAAAATCAGAAGAACTACCCTCATAAGTGCTTTGTCCGTCTCCAATTTGTATTGAAAACAACCCAAATTCGTTTGTAGTTGGATTGTGAATTTCTTGCCAAACAATATTACAGTTAGATGCTGTTTCGCAATTAGTACCTTGAATAATACTAACCTCTAATATTACTTCCTTATTAGTTACTGGACTTCCATCTTCGCTCCTTGCTACTGCTTGATAATTAAATGTTTCTGGAAGTTGAGCAAAAAGATTTGTTTGTACTAAAAAAATAATTACTATAAATATTATTGTAGATTTTTTCATTTTAAATATATTTTGTTAGTTATTAACTATAATTTTGTAGGTATAAAAATTTTGGTCAATATTAATTTTCACAAAATATTGTCCATTTGGTTGATGTTCAAAGTCTAATTTTAAGTTCATAAAATTTTCAAAATTATTGTTTTCAATTGGAAGCGATATTCTTTCACCCAAAATATTAAAAACAATTATTTTAAAATCAATAATTTCTTCTTTACTCGTAACATTTAATGTTATTTTATTTTGCGTAGGATTAGGAAAAGCAGTTATTTCAACTTCATTTAATAAACTGTCTTGTCTGATTTTCCTAATACTGATATTAGTTGGTTGTTCAAATCCCGAAGTCAAAAAATATTGTTCATCACTAATAGGTAAAGCAATTTCGCCAACAGTATAAGAATAAAAAATATTATTTGTAGCAATCTGTTGTCCACCAGACGAGACAACAGAGGGAGTTAAATACTGTGCAAAAATTACTTGAGTAAATAGTGATATTATAATAATAATTGTAGTTCGTTTCATAATTTTTGTCATTTTTTTACTTTTTTATTAAAATAAATAACTGTTCTATTGTTTAGTCTGCGAGCTTCAGGATTGTCGTTTGCATCTAATGGAATTGTTGCACCTTTTCCTGTTACTACTATTTGATTTGATTTAACTCCTTTACTTAAAAGATAATTTGATACTGCAAAGGCTCTATCGTCCGAAAGTTTTTGTTTATATTCCTTAGAACCGAGGTTATCTGTGTGAATTTCAATTTGAATAATTAATTCAGGCTCTGTTTTTAGTTTTGTTGCAAATTTATTTAACTCTCCGTGAGCAGAGCTGAGCAATCTGTCGCTATTTTGCCCAAAAGATATTGATTGACAAATTCCATATTCCAACCAATCTGTATTATTATTAGTATCATTTGGGATGTGTGAGGTTTGATGCAGACTATCAATTTTTGCTTCCAATCTTTCTATTTCACTATTTCTTTCTGAGGTTTCTTTTTTTAGATTACTTTTTAGTTTACTTATTTCTATCTCTAATTTAAGAACATCGTCATTAGATTCTGGAGTCAATGGTGGTGCAAAAGCTGTTGGTTGTTTTCTTGTTTTGCTTCTATTCAAAAGAAATCCCATTGTAAGTTCGTGTGTACCAGAAGTAGCAGTTGATAGTCCTCCAATTCCAAATTCGTAACTATAATTTAGTACTATCCTTTCTCCAACACAGCCCCCAACAGTGGTTACTATACTGTTATCGGCTCTATAATTTACTGCTGTCCAGTACTTATTGTTGAAACGTGCTAACATACCAACTTCAAAATTAAATTCACTTCTTTCGGTGGTTCGTAACAATACCATTGGTGTTATCGAAATTTTGTCTGATAATTTTTCGTTCCATGAGGCAAACATTATATAATGTCTTTGAAGTTGGTAAACTCCTTCGGTATCCTTATATTTAAACGACATACCAATAGTACGTGGAACGGAAACACCGATATTCAAATTATTAATAATAAAAGCTGTGCTAACTCCTACGTCATAGGCTGTTATTGCAAGTCCACTGTTATTTTGCAACATTGGGTCAAGCTGTGTTCCATAAGAGTTTACTTTACTCAAATCAATTTGATTTCTAAATAATTGAGGTGATAAACCAAAATTTAGAGTTACCATATCACTAAATTTTATATGATAAGCAAAAGTTCCAGTAATATAGATTTGAGAAAAATTCCCACTATTTTCAGTCATTGCATTTAAACCATAGCCCATATTATTAAATAGCTTCCCATTAAAATTTGCGGTTGCAAGACTGGGGGCTCCTTCAATTCCAATCCAATTTTGACGATAATTTATAAAAGCTTCGGTATTACCATTAAATCCTGCAAATGAGGGATTTATTGCAAAACGATTTATCAAAAATTGGTTTTGTATTGGTATCTGTTGTGAATATCCAATATTTGCGAAAAACAATAATAAAAATAGTATAATAGTAGTTCTTTTCATGATTTTTTTTGTATGTTAATTTTAAATGAAGTTTTTTTTATAATTGAATTTTAAGGTGTAAACCAATTCTTAATTTTTAATTCTTAATTCTTTGACTTATCTTAATAAGTCAATATATCCAGTTGTGGTTTTTTTTCCTTCGCTTTTTATTACATAGTAATATGTTCCTGCATCTAATACTTTTCCTGAGTTACTTTTTCCTTCAAAGCCTCCTAAATTTGAGTAAATTTCATTTAAGTAAACTTTTTGCCCCCACTTATTAAATATTACAACTGAAACATCAGCACTGTAATACGAAAGGTTGGATATAAATAATACATCGTTTGCTCCATCAGCATTATCTGGAGTTAAAATATTGTTTTTCACAATAATAGACAAACTATCTTCTGAAATTGGTTCGTTAAGTGAAATTGCTCTGCTCACAGAATCGGTACAATTATTTTCATTAAGAGCTACTACTGTATATAATCCAGATTCTAAATAGTAAATTATATTATCAGTTTCTGCGGTAATTTCGGAATTAAAATACCAAGAAAATGTTATTCCGTCTCCTGTTGTGTTTGCTGTTAATGATTGAAATATAATATCATCGGCTAAAGTTACCCCTGGTTGTGGATTAATTGTTACATCAATCGAAGTACTGTCCTTGGAGGTATCCGAAAAAGTTAAAATCAGCCATACTGTGTATGATCCTGTTGTTTGATAAATATGAGTGGGATGCTCTCTCCAAGTATCAAAGTCGTCTCCAAATCGCCAATGCGATGATTCATAGTTTACAGTTGATGAATTCGAAAACATCACAGAATCTCCCAAACAATAAGTTGATGCGTCTTTATTAGTGCTAATTGTTTGAGCAATTGATATTGTAAACGAAAACATAATAAAGAAAATAATAAATACAATTTGTTTCATTTGAATATGAATATTAAATTAATGAATAATTAGTGAAAAAGAAAAAATAACTAACCCCCACTCTACTTGTTTATTTGCCCTTTTAAAAATCATTAAATAGCTCGCTATTTGTAGATTTGTTTAAATAATAGAAGAACAAAAAAACGGCGTATTCTGGAGTTATATATTATTTCATTTTCACTTTGTAAAAAAATGCTTATAATTATATAGAAACAAAATATTATTTTTTGGTTTAATATTTGAACTAATTTGCAAAAGTAAAATTTTTATTCAATAAAAAAGCAAAAAGACAACATTATTGCAACAATTAGTGGAAATAAAAGAATTAATTTTGCGTTTCGCTAATTAAAAATGTAGTTTTTAAAATTCAATTTTTGGAGTAA
>JAOZTW010000378.1 GCA_029938985.1 Bacteroidales bacterium
AATAGCGAGCTATTTAATGACTTTTTTAAAATTTTTAAAAGGACAAAATAAACAAATAGACAGGGGGTGGTTATTTTTTCTTTTTCACTAACACCAAAACCAAATATTAAAATAATTAAAATAATTCAAAAAAAAAAATATTATTTTAAATAAAATATTATTTTTGCATTTTAAAAACAAATACTAACGACAAAGGAATAATTACAAAATAACTTAACAAACTGTTATTAGTGAAAATGATTTTTTTTTCACTTATTATATTTAGTAAATAATTCCTAAATAAAAACAAATTACTATTATGGCATTAGAAATTGATGGAAAAGTATCAAGAGTTCTTCCAGAAATATCAGGACAAGGACAGAATGGAACTTGGAAAAAACAATCTTTTGTAATTGAGACACTTGGCGAATATCCTAAGAAAATATGTTTCACTACTTGGGGAGATAGAACTGACACAGTAAAAACTTTGAACGAAGGAGATAGAGTAAGTGTAAGCTTTAGATTAGAATCAAGAGAATACAACGAAAGATGGTACACCGACGCAGTAGCTTGGAAATTACAAAAATTAGTTAATCCAGGAGCTACCACACAAGCACCTGCTAACGAGGAAGTAACAAAAACAGAAGATGCTCCAGTTCTTCCTGAAAATAAAGAAGAAGATGACTTACCATTCTAATAAAACTTTTAAGGCTACTAACACCAATTAGTAGCCTTAATTTTTGGCACACCAAATTTTAACATACCTAAATTGGGTCAACATCATATATTATTTGAATATTAGAATAATTTTTTTGTGCTTTAAGCGATTCGCTGGCACTAATAATAATTTTTTTAGAAGCGGTAATTGATAATTTTTTTTCCATTTTCACAAAAATATCTTTCATATACCAATTTTGAATTCTGTTAATAATTGGATATTCAGGACCGAGTATTCTTGCACTAAATGTTTTACGAAGTTTTATGGCATATAAATTTGCAAAACTATCTACTTTTGCCATGTTTTTGTGTTTTATTGTTATTTTTATTAATCTATGAAATGGTGGATACTTAAAATTTAATCGTTCTCTAAGTTGGTTATTAAACATTCTACGATAGGCATTTACTACCACAAATTTTATTATTTCATTCTCTTTTTGTGTTGTTTGAATTATTACTTTTCCTTGTTTTTTGTTTCTCCCTGCCCGTCCACTAACTTGTGCCATAAGTTGAAAACTCCTTTCGTAGGCTCTAAAGTTAGGATAGTTTAGCATGTTGTCGGCATTCATAATTCCAACTATACTAACATTATCAAAATCAAGACCTTTGGAAACCATTTGTGTTCCAATCAAAATATCAATTTTTCGGTCTTCAAATTTAGTAATTATTTTTTCATATCCTTTTTTTCCTCTTGTGGTGTCTAAGTCCATGCGTTTTACTTTTGCATTTGGAAAAAATATTTTTATCTCTTCTTCTATTTTTTGAGTTCCAAAACCTCTTGTTTCCATTCCAGTATCGCCACAAGCGAGGCATGTTGTAGGGCTTTGATAACTATATCCGCAATAATGACATGTTAACTGATTGGTAAATTTGTGATAAGTAAGACTTACATCGCAATGTTCGCATTTTGGTATCCAGCCACAAGTTTTGCATTCCATAAATGGCGAAAAACCTCTTCTGTTTTGAAACAAAATTATTTGCTCTTTATTTTTAAGAGCTTGATCCATGTTCTCTATCAATATATTATGAAATATTGATTTCATTTCTTTTTTCTTGCGAGCCTGTTTTACATCTGCAATTAATATTTCGGGTAGCTCAATATTTTTATGCCTTTTATTAATTTCTACCAGTGCATATTTTTTGTTCAAAACATTAAAATATGTTTCAATAGATGGAGTTGCTGTACCAAGCAATACTTTTGCTTTGTGCAATTTAGCCAACACAATTGCCGAGTCTCTGGCGTTGTAACGAGGTGCAGGATTAAATTGTTTGTAGGTGGTTTCGTGTTCTTCGTCAATAATTATTAAACCTAAATTGGTATAGGGCAAAAAAATAGAGGAACGAACGCCAAGAATAATTTTATAGTCCGAAAAATTATTTTCGTTTACATACACTTTATTCCAAATTTCTACTCTTTCGGAATCGCTAAATTTGGAGTGATAAACACCTACTTGATTACCAAAAATATTTTTTAATCTATTAATAATTTGAGTAGTAAGAGCAATTTCGGGTAATAAATAAAGAACCTGTTTTCCTTGTGAAATATATTTTTTTATCAATTTAATATATAGCTCTGTTTTTCCACTTGAAGTAACACCATGCAAAAGTATATTATCTTGTTTTTCAAAAATATTTTCTATTTCACAAAGTGCTTTTTGTTGAACTTCTGATAGTGTTTTTTCTTTTGTTAAAACATAATTATTATCATCTATTCGGTCAATAACAATTTCAATTTCTTTTAATATTTCTTTAATAAACAAGTTTTTAAGTATTGAAGTACTTGCAATTGATTTTTTCAATAAATCAGTTTTTTTTATTTTTTGATAATTAAATTTATTCTCAAATTCATTAAATTTTAACTTTGATAAACTAATAAAATTCATCAAAATATCTGATTGTTTGGGAGCTTTAGATAATTTATTAAAAGCAGATTCAAAATCTTTTTCTGTTTTTATTTTTTCGGATAAAACAATGTATTTTTCCAACTTTGCTTTATAGCTCTCTTCAATAGTTTCTTCTATTCTAATTATTTCTTTTTCAAGTAAATTAGTTACTACTTTTAACGAGTTTTTTATACCAAGCAAAGAATTTATTTCATTTATTGTCAAAAATTTTTTTTCTTCAATCGCCAAAACAATTATTTTTTCTCTTTCAAGTAAAGCTATTTCTTTGATATTTTGGCTGTTTAAATATATTTTTGTTTGACTTTCTAATTTTAATCCTGCGGGTAAAGCGGCTTTTAATATTTCGCCCAAACTACACATGTAATAACCTGACAACCAGTCCCAAAATTTAAAATGCAATTCGGTAACAATTGGTTTTTTGTCGAGTATAGCATCAATAAATTTTGTTTCATAAATTTTTGGTTTGTCGGAATGAAGTTTTCTTATTATTCCTGAATAAAATTTTCTTTTTCCAAACTGAACAACTACTCGCATTCCTATTTCTGCCTTGTTGTTTAATTCAACAGGAATTTTGTAGGTATATAGCTGTGGTACAGCGAGTGGTAAAATAATATCTGCGTATTTCATTAATGTTTTTTTTGCAAAGTTAAAAAAAAATATTAAAAATAGTTTATTTCATTTTTTGTTTTCAAATTTAGTCATATTAAAACCTGTTCTTTTAATATGCCTTATTATTATTTTTATTTTTAAAATAAATAATTAAATTTACATTTTTAAAAATTATTTAATTTATAAAAACTATGAAAAGAAAAATCAATTATTTAAGCATACTATTAATAGTGTTATTTACAGTTGCTTCGGGTTGTAAAATATACTCGTTTAGTGGAGCAGATTATGGAACAGCAAAAACAGTTTCAATAGATTTTTTCGAAAATATTGCTCCTATAATTAATCCCAATTTAAGTCAATCATTTACAGAGGATTTAAAAGATAAATTTGTTTCCGAAACACCATTAGTGCTTGTAAATTCCAATTCGGATATGTCGTTTGAGGGTAAAATTGTGGACTACGCCACCAAACCAATGGATATAAAAGCTGGTGAGGTTGCGGCTTCCAATCGGCTAACTATAACTATAAAAGTAAAATTTACTAATAAAACAGAACCAAAAAATGATTTTGACCGCAATTTTTCGTGGTACGAAGACTACGAAAGTTCAAGCAACCTCTCTGATGTTGAGGAAGAATTAGTGGAAAAAATAATTGAAAAACTTATTGATGATATTTTTAATGCAGCTGTGGTAAATTGGTAATAAAAAAATAGGCATATTAAAACATTTCAATTCATAAAAAGTAAATTTAATAATTAAAAAAAGTAAATTTATTGTATTGAATAATTTTACTTTACAAAGTTATAGCAAACGCCAAAGGCGAGATAATCAATAGGTTTGTCTGTAAAGGCAAGAGGAATTATCTATTTGTTAATAAGCACCAAATGTGCTTAATCTATTCACTAATGTAAGTTATTACGCACCTTTGGTTCTCAAAAGTCTTATAACTATGTATTTTTTAACTTCGTAAAGTAGAAATAAATAAAATAAAAAATGACTGAACTTCAACAAATATTAGAAAATTCAAAACTTACAAAGCAAAGGATAAAACACAATTTAGAGCATGCTTTTTTAAAAACAGAATTAAAACCCCGTGAAGTTTTTGGTGAAATAAAAGAAACAGTTGATACTTATTTTACAACTGGAAATGGTATTAGGGCATTGGGTTATGCGGGTTTGCGTGGAACAGGAAAAACTACTTTATTGTGGCAAACAGCCGAGCATATTTTTAATAATTATACTCAAAATATTTATTTCTTCGATTTTTCTAATTTAATAAGATATGACATAAGTGTTTGGGACATAAAAGATGCTTTTGAAAAATATGTTGTGAAAGATTATTTGGCTTCTTACAGAGAAAAAATAGTTTTAATATTTGACGAAGTTCACGAATCGCCTACATGGGCAAAAGCTTTAAAATCACTTTATGACGATTTTCGTATTGCTTTTATTCTCACAAGCGGAAGTTCTGCACTTTTATTGCAATCAACAGCCGATTTGGTAACAAGAATGCTTATTCAACACGTTTTTCCCCTAAATTTTCGTGAATATATTGGATTTACACATCAAAATTCACAAATAATAGATAAAACGACAATAGAAGAGTTGAAAAAAGCAATATTTCTTTCTGAAAATGCGGAAGAAGTTTTTGGTAAGTTACAGGGGATCAAACATAAATTAGATAACTATATTGATAGAATAGATGATACTGAAAAACATATTTATGACTATATTGTTTATCGAAATATTATACGTTTCTTACTTATTAAGAGTGAAATAAAAATTAATGAATACATTATAGATTTGGTAAGAAGAGTTATTTATGAAGATATTCCGAAAATTGCAGAAATTGCAAATCCAAGATATGCCGAAAAAATACTTAGCCGTCTTGCCGCATCAGACGAAATAAATATTCAAACTCTAAGTCAAACTCTCGGAATTTCAAAAGACAAAATAAACGAAAGTTTAAATATTTTGGAAAAAGCAGAATTGTTAAATGTTTTGTATGCTTATGGTGGTATTGATAGTAAAATAAACAAAGCCAAAAAATATTTTTTCATGTCTCCTTCTATACGAAAAGCAATTCTTACACCTTTTGCAGAAAAAGACACAAAAGGTATTTATGCTAAAATGTTAGAAGATACCATTATTCTGTATTTTAAACGTATTTTTAGAAACAATAATTTCATTTCATTTTCTTCTACAAAAGGACAAAAAAATCCAGATTTAATTATAGAAACTATTAACAAACCAATACTTTTCAGACCTCAAAAACTTCAATCTAAAATCAGAGCTATACACTTGATTGTTAATA
>JAOZTW010000379.1 GCA_029938985.1 Bacteroidales bacterium
AATAACAGAGCTTTAAGAAAAACGACTAACTAACTATGTTAGTAATGAAGTTTAAGAAAAAGAGACCAAGTAACTATGTTAGTAACGAAGCTTAAGAAAAAAAACCAAGTAACTATGTTAATAACAGAGCTTTAAGAAAAACGACTAACTAACTATGTTAGTAATGAAGTTTAATAAAAAGAAAAATGGTAACTATGTTGGTAACTATGTTATTTATTTCTGAAAAAATATTAAAATTTTCCAAAACAATTCAATTTCAATTAAATTTTGAATAAATTCAATTGAATTTCTACTTATTTTAAAATTATATAAAAGTGAAAGAGATTAAAGAAATAGTAAGAGATTTTAAATTAACAACACTTGCATTAAATAACAAAAATACAGTTTACCTAATTCTTTTTATATTAGTTATTTTCGGCATGTCATCGTATGTAACACTTCCAAAAGAATTATTTCCAGAAGTAAACTTTCCAACAGTTATGGTTCAAACCATTTATCCTGGAAACTCAGCAGAAGATATGGAAAACTTGGTGAGCAAGGAATTAGAAAAAGAATTAAAATCTTTAAAAGGGATAAAGAGCTTAAAATCAACATCTGTGCAAGATGTATCTATGCTATTTGTTGAATACTCGGCAAGCACAAAAATTGACGATGTTTTGCAAGACGTAAAAGATGCGGTTGATAAAGCAAGAGCCGACCTTCCTGATGACTTGCCAAGCGACCCCGCTGTTATAGAAGTTGATTTTTCTGAATTTCCTATAATAAATATTAATATTTCGGGTGATTATAATCTTGATGAATTAAAAGAATATGCTGAATATTTTCAAGACGAATTTGAGGGTATTCAAGAAATTTCGAAGGTAGGAATTAAAGGATTGAGCGAAAAGGAAATTCAAATAAATGTTGATATTCATAAGATGGAATCAATGGGCGTGAGTTTTACTGCTATAGAAAATGCAATTGCTTACGAAAACATGACAATATCTGGCGGAGACATTGAAATGAACGATGCAAGACGCTCGGTTAGAATTATTGGAGAATTTCAAACAATAGACGAAATAAGAGATATTGTAGTTAAAAATGACGACCAAAGTATAGTTTATCTAAAAGATGTAGCAGAGGTTGTTAACACTTATGCTGATGCAGAAAGTTATGCAAGGTTAAACAAAAATCCAGTTGTATCATTACAAGTTATAAAAAAAAGTGGTGAAAATTTAATAAATGCAACTGATAACATATATAAGGCGATTGAACTGGCAAGAGAGATAAAAGCAATTCCTGCCGACCTAACTATAACAATCACAAACGACCAATCTGAGCAAGTTAGAGCACAACTTTCAAACCTTGAAAACAGTATGGTAATCGCTATTATATTTGTAGTTAGTGTTTTATTTTTCTTCCTTGGCTTACGAAATGCTTCTTTGGTCGGTTTTGCAATACCTATTTCAATGTTGCTTTCTTTTGTTATTCTAAGTGCAATGGGAACTACAATAAATATGATTATTTTGTTTGGTTTAATTCTCGCACTTGGTATGCTTGTGGACAACGCCTTGGTGGTAGTTGAAAACATTTATAGATTTGTGGATAATGGTTATTCAATACAACAAGCGGCCAAACAGGCAACAGGAGAGATTGCAATTCCAATTATTGCTTCTACACTAACAACACTTGCGGCGTTTTTCCCTCTTATATTTTGGAATTCTCTTATGGGAGAGTTTATGAAATACTTACCAATAACTTTGATTATTGTACTTAGCTCTTCACTATTTGCAGCATTGGTTATTACACCTGTTTTAGCTACAAAACTTGTAAAAGCAAAAAAAGAAGAAAAACCGATTAACAAACGTAAATTAACTATAATATCACTTGGTATTATTGCTTTTTCTGTGATTTTTTATGTTACAAAAAAATATTCTTTTGCAAATATATTAATGTTTTCGGGAGTACTAACTCTTTTATATACATTTGTTTTAGCAAATCTTGCAAATTGGTTTCAAAATGTATTTTTGGTTTGGTTAGAAAATATTTATGTGAAATTTATTAGCTTCTCACTTAAAGGAATAAAACCATATTTATTTCTTGTTGCTACTATTTTTATGCTTTTTGCAACAATATTTGTTTTCTTTGGAGTAAGGCAACCAGATGTAAGCATGTTTCCTGCCAACGAACCAGAATATATTAATATAATTGCTGAATTTCCTGTTGGAATAGACCTTGAAACAACAGATTCTTTAATGAAAATTGTAGAAACAGATCTTTACGAGCAATTAGAACCAAATGAAAAGAACATTGAATCGGTTCTTACTACTGTGGGTAAAGGTGCTTCTCGTGAAAACGAAACTACAATTGGTAACAACGCAAATAGAGCTATAATTACCATCAAATTTATTGATTTTCAAGATAGAGAAAATTTGAATACATCTGCGTTGATGAAAAATTTATCAAGTCATTTTAATAAAAGATATTCTGGAATTAGCTTTTTTGTAGAAAAAAACAAAATGGGACCACCAGCAGGAAGTCCTATTAATTTAGAAATTTCGGGTAAAGAAATGCCTACATTAATTGCCTTGAGCGATAGTATAATTTCAAAAATTGAAAACTCTGGAATAGATGGTATTGAAGAATTAAAAATTGATATTGAAATTGGTAAACCCGAATTATTGATTACAATAGACAGGGAAAAATCAAGACGTTTTGGACTTTCAACTGGGCAAATAGCAACAAGTATAAGAACAGCTATTTTTGGGAAAGAAATCTCTTCTTTCAAGGTCGGCGAAGACGAATATCCTATTCAACTACGATTTGCTCAAAAATATAGATACAATTTGTCAAGTATATTAAATCAAAAAATGATTTTCAGAAACCCAAAAGGACAAATGCTTGAGGTACCAATTTCCGCTGTTGCCGACATTAAGTTCTCAAGTAGTTATGGAGCAATTAAACGAACAGACCAGGAACGAACTGTAACGGTTTTTTCAAATGTTATTGAAGGTTATAATGCCAATAAAATAAACCAATTGGTTCAAGCTGAAATTGCGAATTTTAATTTTCCTGATGGATATGGAGTTGACTTTACAGGAGAACAGGAAGAAATGAAAGAATCAATGGCATTTCTTACTACTGCTCTGGTAATTGCAATAGCACTTATTTTGATAATTCTGGTAACACAATTTAATTCAATATTTAAACCACTGATTATTTTAGCAAGTGTTCTATTCAGTACAATTGGTGTGTTTGGAGGAATTGCAGCTTTTGATATGGATTTTATTGTGATTATGACAGGTATTGGTATTATTTCGCTTGCAGGTGTGGTGGTTAACAATGCAATTGTACTTATTGATTATATTGACTTTCTTAAATCAAACAGAAAAAAAGAACTTGGACTTGAACAAGAAGATAATTTATCTACCGAGGAAATAGTAAACTGCATTGTAAAAGCTGGACAAACAAGACTTCGCCCAGTTTTGCTAACCGCTATAACTACAATTTTGGGACTTGTGCCAATGGCTATAGGTTTAAATATCAATTTTGCTACTCTGTTGAGTGAATTTAATCCACAAATATTTTTTGGTGGAGAAAACGCTTCTTTTTGGGGACCAATGGCATCAACAGTTATTTTTGGATTAACTTTTGGAACATTCCTTACATTGGTTATTGTGCCAACGATGTACTTGATTGGTAATAAAATAAAACTGTATTTTGTAAATAAAAAACAATTAAGAATTAGGAATTAAAAATTGGTTTACACCTTAAAATACAATTATTTATAGAGTAAATTAATGGTGCTTAAAAACTTTGACAAAGCCGAAACAGATTTCAATAAATGTATAATAAAATTACACTAATAAAACCGAACATGCACAGTTCAAAATCAAAAGGAGCTATGCAGCCCTTATTTGCTGCAGCAATAGCTGCTCATACTCCCAATGATTTTGAAATTAAGTTATATGATGCTCGTATAGAAGACATACCATACAACGAACCCACCGATTTAGTTGCAATTTCAATAGAAACATTTTGTGCCAGAAGTTCTTACGAAATAGCCAGCGAATTTAGAGAGCGTGGCGTAAAAGTAATTGCAGGAGGCTATCATCCAACTATTTTGCCCAACGAATGTTTGCAGTATGTTGACTCAATATTAATTGGAGATTTGGAAGATGTATGGTTAGATGTTGTTTTGGATTTGAAAAATAATAGTTTAAAAAAAATTTATAAATCGGATAATCTAATTAATAAAAATCCAATAAAATTTAAACGTGATATTTTTAAAAACAAATCTTATGGTCCTATTGAACTGGTGCAATGGGGAAGAGGCTGTTGTTATAATTGTGAATTTTGTTCAATAAAATCGTTTTATAAATCGCAACATTATTGTCGCCCTGTTGAACATGTGGTTGAAGAAATTTCTAATCTAACCAAAAAGAATGTTTTTTTTGTTGATGATAATTTATTTCAAAATAAAAAGAAATTGATATTATTTTTAAATGAAATAAAGTTATTAAGAATTAAATGGATATGTCAAATTTCTATTACAATAGCACAAGACAACCAAATATTAAAATTAATGAGAGATAGTGGTTGTTTTGTCGTTCTTATAGGTATTGAGTCGTTTAATCCTGCAAACTTAAAATTGATGAATAAACAATGGAACAACTCAAAACTTAATTTTGACGAAGCAATAACAAAAATTAAAGCTCATGGAATGCTAATATATGGTACTTTTATTTTTGGATACGACCACGATACTTTGGATTCGTTCAAATATGCTTATGATTTTGCTTTAAAGCATAATTTTTTTATTGCCAATTTTAACCCACTTTATCCAATACCAAAAACACAATTGTATTATCGCTATGAGAAAGAAAAACGATTAAATTATGACAATTGGTGGTTGGACAAAAATTTTTATTACGGAAAGTCAATGTTTACTCCTGTTAAAATAAGCTCCGAGCAATTAGAAAACAGTTGTTATGAATTAAAATTAAAATTCAATTCATGGAAATCTATTATTAACAGGGGGGTTGGTTTGACAACATCGGGTAAAAATATAAAAAATTTGGCTTTGTTTTTTTATGCAAATTATATAAACAGAAAAGAAATAATTGTAAAACAAGGCAAATCGTTTGGAAAGAAAAAACAGTAACTTTTAAACTGACCTTTTCTGATTTCTAATCTTTCATGTCCTTTATCAATACTTGAAAATTGATGTTTTGCTACTAAATTTTGATGAGTATGTACACATTCTTCCAGCATTTTTTTTGATTTTCCTTTTTCCTGAAATAGATAAGTGAAAATAAACAAGTAGATTGGGCTTAGTTATTTTTTCTTTTTCACTAAACGCCATTTTTTTATTTCTAATTTCAAGTATAGAAACATCTATGTGTAAAGTATATAATGAAAATGATTCATTTGAAAAATAAGGGCACTGGTTCAGTTAAATTCTTATTGTATAATTTTGACATTTAATTAATTACACAGTTCAAAATAATATTATTTATTTTTTGTAGAACTCATT
>JAOZTW010000380.1 GCA_029938985.1 Bacteroidales bacterium
CGACAATATCGAAGACGTAACGAATAATCAAAAAGGACCTATTTTATTTTCATGGCATAAAGGCAAAAATAATTTAAAAGCACTATTAAATTCTACGCATGATAACATAAAACCCGAAATCCAAAAATACACAAAAATCAACAATTCAAGAAAATATGAATTAAATGTTAAAAATGAAAATGAAATTCCTGCATGGTTATTTAAAATTACAAATACATGTTTTCCTGCACATATTGATGAACCTATAAAAGATAATAATTATGTAAAAAAAACACCGTTTAAGACTACCGAGTTTGACACTTTTATTAAGTTTTGCAAAAAACATTTAAGCCAAAATGATATAGTAAATTTAAGTAGCGGTTCAGGTTCATTATTTTATCTTAAAGTCGGGATAGATATTGAAGATATTTTTAAACAAAAAAGTATAATAAACGGTTTATCTATTTCTTTGAATATTTTTAAACACTACTCAAAAAAGTTAAATCTTCCTAATCGAAAATTAGCGTTAATAAAAATCAATAATGACAGAACCAATTCACTTGACATTGAATTTGTAACTGTAAAAATTAAACAAGAAAACACGGATACTCACATATACTTTGGGTATATGCCAAAAATTGAAGATGCAAATAATTATATAAAACCGTTCTCTAATTTTTATTTATTCTTTCCTTTAAGTTCAGAAAAATATAATTTCAACTTCATAATTCACTCTAATTCATTTGATATTCAATCTGATAGGACAATCCTAAAAAGAACAAAGAAAAATAATCTTATACTGCAAAGTTTTGTTGATGAATTTAAAATAAAATTAACAACACTGACAACAAAATCAGATTTAACAGAATATTATAATATATTTTCGGCAATTTTAACATCTGATTATCCAAATGAAAGTAATGAATGGATTTTAGAACCACTCTATACACCTCTTTTAAATTTCATAAAAGAAAATATACCAACAGTAAATGACAAAGTAGTTTCAGAAAATGTAGTTATAAACAACACCGGTTTAAATATTGACAGCCCAGAAGTTTTTGGATGCGATAATCATCATTGGTTCTTTTGGGATAAAACAAAAGAAGAAATTATTAAAGAAGCAATAAATGAAAAAAAACTTGCTCTTGAAAGTTGGACAATAAACTATTTGATAGATTTATCAGAAAATGAAGATAAAATCTCAATTTGGTTACAAGACAAAGTAAATATCAATAAAATTGATTATCTCACTTTTATAACAGAAATAGACAAGCATATAGAAAACATTAAAGAGCCTGAAAAACTAAAAAAAATCAAGTTCTTACTTTTTAGTGAGCAATTATACTCTATTAATGAAATTAACGAAGATACTAACAATACGTTTTTCATTACAAATAATTTAACAGAACAATTGAAAGATAATGAAATTCTTGATAAATTTGGCTTTGTTTGTTCTGAATACAATTATGAAAAATACAAAAATCTATATGGTTTTATAGCACAAGAGACAACAGAAAAATACTTAAATACTAATGAAAATCAAGAAATTATAGATAAGGTTGTAAAAAAAATCAGTTCTATTTTTAATGCAAATACAAATATTAGCGATGCTATTACTGAATTTTTCAATTACACATATTCTAATATTGATATAAATATTATAAAAAGTGCCATTTTTTACGACACAAATAAAGAAAACTTAAAACTAATTACTGACTTAATAAAAAACACTGATGACTATCCGAAATGGTTAAATGATTTTAAAATACACCAAGAATTTTCTGAAATAACTAAGATTGAAGAACATTTTATACAAAAAGAAAATATTTATGAATTTCTTTTACTTGACAACAACAATTGGAATATCATAACAAATAGTGTTCTTAGATTAATAAAAAATGAGAACTTTAAAATAATTGACTTTTATAAATACATAGATTTTTCTTTATACACTACAAATCAAGGTAAAATATCAGCAAAACATGATTTTGATTATATTTTTACAAATTACAACAATGAAAACCAGTTTTTCAAAAAAACAAGTATATTCTACCATAAAGAGATTAAAAATTCTACTCTAAAAAAAGTTGTAGAAAGTTATACAGATATGCCAGTTAATTCATTGTATATTCAATCAATATTATCCGATAAAAATTCAGCTTTTTACACTCACGACAATAGTTTATATGACATTTCAAATTATAAATGTGAAAATTTAACAAGCACTCAAATAACATATTTTTTAAATTTTTGCAACAATAATAATTGGCAAATTTTTAAGAAAATATACATTCGAAAATCAAATCCATATAATTATAACATCTTAATAAAAGACCAGCAATTACAATCTGAAATTATTAATAATGAGCCTATTCAATGTTTATTATTAAAACAAAATAAAAATTTAAAGCAAATCATAGAAAATTATTTTAAAGATAAAATTGAAATTTTAGATTTAGAAATTGATAATATTTCAAATACAGGAATAGTAATAAAAGGAATAAGAAATCTATTAATAAATAAGTTATCAAGTAACCAAGTTGATTGTATTAAGCAATTAGTAGATTTTGTAAAAGATTGGGGTTACGAATTAAAAATGGATTTTTTAAGTAAAATTAATAAAATTGACTTACAATCATCTCAAACAACAACAAAAAAATCTAAACAAGACGACTTTAACTACAAACTATTAAAATTAGCTATTGAAACTTACAAACCCGAAGATAGACAAGAATTTACGAAATTTAAAAACAAAATATTTGTCAGAAGTGATAATATTAGAAGAATTGCTACACATAAAAATATTAAAATTAATAAAACAAATTTTAATATTCCATACGAAGCTCTTTTTCCTGATTTGACAGATAATTTTGCAATTTTAACAAAAATAGCCAATGTTTTTAACGATGAAGAAGTAAATAAAAGAATTTTTACAGCTGATAGTGAAACCAAAATTGAAACCGTATATAAACGTTTTAAGGAAAAATATGCAAATATAAAACTTACAGAGATACTTCAAATAGCATTTGTAATACTATATAAACCTGACGATATAGACAATTATAATATTGAGACATTTAAAAATAATAAATTATCAATAATTAAATATTTACACGAAAATGACTATCTTAAATACAATTATTCACCGCCCGAAGAATTTATTAAATTCTTTGGTTTAAAAAGTAAAATCAAAGAAACGAAATATGCCTTTTCTGGCAAAGAAACATTAGAAAGGGAATATCAAACATTCATAAATAAAGCAGATAAGGGAATAGAATTTATTGAATGCTTTGGTGTAATTGCTGAAACTACAAACAATGGTGACAATATTATTAATTTGCGAAAATTTTTAACAAATAAAAAGACAGATAAGCCTGATATTTATCAAATAAAAAAAACAACTGTATCAAATCAAACAGATGAGCAAATATTTGAAACATTAAAATATTTAGACGATTATATTTTCCACGAAGAGAAAGACATAAATAAATTAAAGTTTATCAAATATTGTTATAATAAATTTGAGCAACCAAGTTATAATGAAAATCAACCATTACCAATACTATATATAAATAATATTAATAGTCTTAATGTCAGAACTTATTCATTTAGTTATAATGTATTTGAAAAAAACTTTTTTCATAGTCTAAATTTTTCGCACATAAAAGATTACCAAAATAAAATTTTCGGGTTTCTCACAGACAAACAAATTCTTATAGAAAAGAACTTATTGAATACAGATTGGTCAATTTTAAATAATGACATAAATAAAATTAATTTTATTTCAAAAATAGATGACATAGATTTCACCGAACCAAGAGAAAATAGTAAAGAAATTCCTTTTGAATTATATAAAGCATTTAAAAAAGAAACCGCAAACGGCGATAATAACAATTTCACAAAAATAAAAGAAAATTCAGAAAGAATAAGATACATAGAAACTTTTAACGAACAAGAAGTAAAAGAAAGCTCTACGGATAATTCAACTTCTGTTTATTATTCAAAAGAAGAAAATACACTTTTCATAAATATTTCTGATAAATCATGGTTAAAAAGGCTTAAAGAGAAAAATTATTATGAAATACTTTCAGACTTATTCATTATAGAAGATATTAAAACATATTTCAGAACTCCAATCAATAGCAAACCTGAAAAAAACATTAGCAGAAATAGCTTTATAAAAAAATATCTTTTATCAGCATTATTAGGTCTTAAAATCAATAAACTTGAAAGAAATAAACTTGATTATTTAAAAAATATTATAAACCAATCTAATTCAACAAATTTTATATTGAAATTGAATAAAGATTTAAAAACATTTTCTTTATCAGAAAACAATAATGAAGTTTTGTATTACGGTTTATTTGATATTACACAACAATATCAAGCACAGATATACGGAATTTTCACAAACGATAATAGACAAATAATCCCATTTTCTCACGTTCAGATTTATAATAATGCTAACGTTAGCAAAATTAATGAATTATGTGAAACACTTGACATTAATACTATAACACTTAATTCTTACAGTAAGTGGGAATATTTTGAAAATAATGAAATAGATAAATATGAAATATACCTTTGTCCTAAAAACCCATTAGTTTTTGATTGTTTTCATTACAAAGAGATTGATATTAAACTAAATAACGTTTCTAAATACTCAAAAAAAGACAATTTATTTGTAAATGTAAATGATAAAACAATTGTCTGTCTAAATAAAAGTAATTTTGCAAATGATTGGGTCATATTAAATTATCTCGAAAGAAACGAAATTATCCCAACTAATAAACTGAATGAATTAAAAGAAAACTTAAATACCGAAAATCTTGTTGGCGGTGAAATAGGAAAAGCGATAAGAGCAGTTGCCAACGAACTCAATATTTCACTAAATAATCCACCAAAAAATTTATTAAAGAAAATCAAAGAAGCTTTTTCTTTAACAATTAAAGATGATGATAAAGACGATACTGGTGGCGGTGGCAACAATATTTCAATTGGACACAAAGGCGAAAGAGCTATTTTTGAAAAATTAAATACGAAAAACTATGATAAGCTGACATGGTTTAATCGAAAAAAAGTAGAAAGTCAATTCAAAGGAACTGATGCACATGGAAAAGAACAATGTGATATTATTGTAACACATAATAATAAAACTATTTATATTGAGTGTAAAGCTACAATTGCAACTTTTTCTGCAAAATCAACAGTAATTATTACTAAAAAGGAATGGCAATTTTTTCTAAGCAAACTAAAAACAAAGGAAAAATACATATTAATCAGAATAACAGATTTAAAAGATGCTGATTATGATAATTTTAATCATATAAACAATGCCAGTATTTTTATAATTCCAGACATGATTGAAGCAATAAAACAAGGTAAATTATTACCATTCAATGATTGGGGTAAATCAACGAATGAATATATTTATCTAACTTTCGATACGTCCCAAAATTATCAATCTGATATTAACAAAATAATAGAAGAATATACAAAATAATAATGACAATTGCCCTAACATTTGCTTGGTTGT
>JAOZTW010000951.1 GCA_029938985.1 Bacteroidales bacterium
AGGCAATTAATCAATGTTTTAATGTTATGGTAAAAAGTTTTCCCGACTTTTCAGTTAGAAATTAAAATTTTGCAATAATTGCATCTGCCATTTGGGTAGTAGAAGCGGCACCTTTCTCTACAACATCTGCACGTCCAGTCATTTTCATCATATCATAGGTTCTAACTTTTCCTTCTGAAATAACATCTGAAATTGCTTTTCTTATTTTTGTCGAAATAGTTTTTTCGTCAATATAGTCAAGCATCATACAAGCCGATTCTACCATTGCAATTGGATTTACAATTGAAGTTTCATAATCTGCATATTTTGGAGCTGAGCCATGAGTTGGTTCAAAAACAGCTATTCCTTCTGAACTCATTTGTGCAGAGCAAGCAAAACCAAGTCCGCCAATTAAACCAGCAAAACCGTCCGAAATAATATCACCAAACATATTTCCTGCTACAATAACTCCGTAGTTATTAGGATTTTTTGTTAGCCACATCATTTGAGCGTCAATATTTGTGTTCCAAAGTTGAATTTCGGGGTAATCACTTTTTTGAATTTGTTGTGCCATTTTATACATCATGCCTGATGTTTCTCTAATTACATTTGGTTTTTCACAAACAGTAACTGATTTATAACCATATTCTTTTGCATGATTAAATGCTGCTTTCAAAATTCTTTCTGTAGCGTTTTTTGTGAAAATACGAGTAGAAACTGATATTTCGTTTACTGGTACTTCTCCAAAATTTGATTGGAATTTTGGGTGAGTCATCAGGGCATCGTAAACATTTGCTGGAGGATTACTCCATTCTACTCCACCGTATAATCCTTCGGTGTTTTGACGGAATATAACTGCGTCAACTTCTGGTTCTTCAATTGTGTCGCCAACTCCTCTTTTAATAAAATTTAAAGGATTATTTTTGTAAGTTTTACATGGTCTTGCACAAATGTCAAGTCCAAAATGCTGACGTAAACCTACTATTGGGCTTGAATAAACAAGTCCTTTTTCTTTTAATTCGTCTGCTAATTCTTCAAAAGCTTCATCTTTTGGTTTTGAAGTGATTGCACCAAAAAGTGCTATTTTATGCTTTGCTAATAGGTCAATTGTACGTTGTGGAAGAGGATTTCCTTCTTTTTTCCAAAACTCCCAACCAATATCTCCTTCTACATAGTCTGCCTCAAATCCTGCGGCATCTAATACTCTGATTGTTTCATCTAAAACAGTTTTTCCTATGCCATCACCTGGCATTGCTACTATAGTTCTTTTTGACATAATTTTTTTTATTACTGAAATGATTAGTTAGATTTATTAAAATTAAGCTACAAAAGTAATATTAAATTAAAAAGAAAAAAATAAAAATGAAAAACAATGGAAATTCAATTATAAAATTATTTAATTATTGTTTTTAAACATTAAATTTCAAAATAATAAATGTAACTTTTAACTGCAAGGTACACATAACGCCTTAAACGACAATTTATAGTTTTGTATGGTATAAGTTGAGCAATTTGCTGGTTACATTTTATTTAACTCAAATGCGGGTAGTCCCTACATAACAGTGTTGGTTAA
>JAOZTW010000381.1 GCA_029938985.1 Bacteroidales bacterium
TTATGATATTCCAATTTTTGATTAGGCAAATCCCCCATCGCTATTGTATTTTCTTCAATTGATGTATATTCTGCATGATAATCAAATTTTATCTGAGTCATTTTTGGAGCAGAAATTTCAAAATGCACAAACTCCGTGTTCGAATACATTGTAAACACTCCTAACGAATCGGTAAATGTGTTTGCTCCCACACTCCAATATTTATTCCAACCACGTATAACTGCTCCTTCAATTGGTGTATTTGTTTTTTCATTAACTATTTTACCTGTCAAAACTATGTTTTGGTAACCTACCATATTATAATAATTTATAGCACAACCACATTCATTGGTTGGAGTATAATTTTTCAGTTTATCAAATCCCTCACATACAGGCTTTAAACTACCTTTTATGATGTATTTTCCATCTTTGGTTGTGGTAGTTCCAACATGGTTTAATATACTTGTGTAGTCATGCTCAAAACCTCCCCAGCTAACATCTTGAAACGACCACCAACCTAAACCAGCTCCACCACAATTAACAATTTGTTTGTATATTTCGTACAAATATTGTTGTTGTTCTTTGTAGGAAATAGAATCGTTATCTGCTGGAAGCGAGGTCTCTCCTATCATCCATGGTTTGTCTATATATTTACTATACCAATAAATTTCGTTTGGTACTCTAAGTGGGTGGTAGGTATGAAAAGCAACAAAATCTACAGGTAAAATAGCTGGGTCCCATTCAAATACTTCTATTGGTTCTGAAAAACCAATAGTAAATAACTGATTTGGAGCATTTTCTAACATCAAATCTTTCCACAACGACACAATTTCAAAAGCAGATTCTTTTGTTCTTACACGTTCACCTGGTTTTAAATCTTTATTATCAAAATACAATGGTTCGTTCATAAAATCATAGGCAAAAATAGTGGAATTATTCTGGAACTTTTTTAATAATTCTTTGGTAAAATTAGTAAGTTTTGGATTTTCAACTGGTCCATTTAATAATATCATAACTCTTAAATCCAAATCATTAGCAATTTCTAAAAATTGCGATAAACACTCAAACATTATTTCATAATTTCCCTCTATTGGCATTTTCTTCGATTTAGGAGTAAAATAACTTAACTGGGGCGATTCCTCTGAATTTATTTTATTAAATCCTACAAGTCTAATTGAATTAAAACCTTGTTCTTTAATTAATTGCAAATGTCCTCTTAATACTGTTAAAGCACTATCTTTTGTGTTTCCTTCAAAAATATTTTTATCTTCATAATCTTTTATTCCTGCAATTACAAATTCATTGTTAATTTCCCTTATTCTTACACAATAGTTAAGCATTAAAGGAAAATAATTGTTTAGTTTATGTTTAAAATGTTTACCTTCTAAATAGATAAAATCTGTTTTGGATAAATCTATTTTTTCAATTTTGTCTTCTTGATTACAAGAAAATAATATTGTAACCAAAATAAATAATATTGATATTTTTTTTAATTTCATATTAATTTTGTTTTATTTAATGAAAAAGTTTGACTGCAAAATTATAAAATTAATTTATAAAAATAAAATATAATAACTTTTTACATATCTCGCTCTACAAATAAAAAAAGATAGTCGTTGTATTTACTGTTGTTTAGAAATTTTTTAATATTAAATAAAGCATTAAATAAAAGCATATTGAGTATTTTATTACAAAATCTTAAAATTAAAAATTATTGCTTCATTATTTAGATAAAAAATATATATTATTGATAAAATGTTTATATCAATGAAAAAAGTTGTATTTTTGTATTGAGCAAATTTTTTAATAATTAAAATATTAGATATATTAGGCATATTAAAACTTAGAATTCTTCCAAACTGGAGTTTTGAGTTACATTTTTATATGGCATATTAAAATAAAAAATTCAAATTTTTATGAATTTAAGTATAATTATTCCGCTTTACAACGAAGAAAAATTAGTTCTTACAGTAATAAAAAATTTATTGGAATTAAAATATCCAGATTTTTTAGAAAAATACGAAATTGTAATTGTAGATGACTGCTCGTCAGACAATTCTTTTGAGGCTGTAACCAATTTTATTAAAGATGAAAAAAGATGTAGATTATTCAAGCATGAAGTTAATCAAGGCAAGGGAGCTACTGTTAGAACTGGTATTTCAAAAGCTACAGGTGATGTATATTTAGTTCAAGATGCAGATTTAGAGCTTTCTCCTTCTGATATTCCGACTATGTTGAATGCCATGCATGAACTAAATATTGAATTTATAAATGGTTCAAGATACATGCCAGGAGTACTTAGACCATTATTTGGTTTTAAAAGATATCTCGCCAATAAATTTTTCACAATGCTAACTTCTTTTTTGGTTGATGTAAGAATTACTGATATGGCTTGTGGTTATAAATTATTTCATAAAAATTTGTATAATAAATTAACTCTCCGAGAAAACAGATTTGGATTTGAAGCAGAAATAATACTGAAAGCTCTTAGATACCAAAAAAATAATATTGCAGAAGTACCTGTTAAATATTTTCCAAGAAACGTAGCACAAGGTAAAAAACTTCGTAATAGCGACGCATTCAAAATTTTACTAACAATAGCTAAATATGGTTTGTTTAAAATGGATTAACCCGCTTTAATCATGGTTTTTACGTAATAAAAAGCATAAATATCAAGAAATTATATAATTCCCAACATATTGGGCTAAAGTTCGTTGATGTGTTTTATGTAACCACAAGCTAAAGTACGTGGCAACTAAAGTGTTAAAAAATTTAGTGTTTCGTGAAAAAAGTTCGGCATTTTTCACGAGTATCAATTTCTTCGTTACTTTTGAAATAGTAAAATGCTCATTTACAAAGGTAAACTTTAATTGTAATATTTCAAAAAAGCATAGAGCTTGATTTTTGTGAAAAACGCCAAATTTATTTTTTTTAAATTAAAAAATTATTATTTTTGTAAAATATAAATAAACAAAAATTTCAACAAATTACTATGCACTATGTAGATAGCGGTAAATATGAAACAACAGAAATAAAAAAATATTTGCAAAAAAAAGAAACAAATTATAAAATCAAATTATTGAAATATAATGAAAATAAACAAGATAATAAAAAACCGTCTATGTCGGGTTGGGCAGTAGAATTGATACAACAAGCTTTATCTGATAGTTTTTTTCACAATTGTGGATATTGTGGAGTTAGTGTTGTATTTAATAATAAACACGAAAAAACAGAAAACGAAGGTGATGTAGATCATTTTATTCCAAAATCGTATGATATAGACGGAATTTTCAACTGGTCAAATTATATTTGGTCGTGTAAAGCTTGTAATCAATCTTACAAAAAACAATTTTACGATAAGGTTGTAATGATTTTTAAACCAACAAATAAAACTGATTGTAGTACTTTAAAATACGACAATGGAAGATATTATATTTCCCAATCGGAAGAACAATTGGTACATCAAAAATTTGAAAAAACACAAAAATATACAAGAATTAATTCAAGTACTAATATCAAAAAAAGAAGAGCTTTGTACAACGATTTGGAAAAATATTTTAAATGTATTCTTTTTTTCAATGAATCTTCTTTAGATTTAGAATATAAAATTAAAAATTCGTCTTACAAACTTTTAATAAAAGAAGTTTTTTTTCCAAAATATAAAAAAAATGGTTTTGATATCACAATAATTGATATTGAAAAACTTAGGCATATTAAAACAAATAATTGACGATTTAAACTTGTTCTTTTTACTTTTTACTTCTTCAAAAAAATATGCAAATATCCTGATATTATTATATTTATTGAATTGTTAAAAACAAAAAATATTTCGTTAAAATTTGTCAATTATTTATTTTAATATGCCTAATATCGGTATAAAACACTGATATATATCAAATTATGTGTGAAATAAATATCCAATACCATAAAACAAAAATAGGAGAATTAATTTTAGGTTCGTACAAAAATAAACTTTGTATGCTTGATTACAGGTATCGTAAAATGCGAACTACTGTTAACAAGCGAATAAAAAACGGACTGAACGCAGAGTTTATAGAACAAGACAATGCAGTATTACAAACAACAAGACAACAACTTAGGGAATATTTATGTGGCGAAAGAAAACAATTTGATATTCCGCTTTTAATGATTGGCACAGATTTTCAAAAACAAGTTTGGAGGGCGTTATTAGAAATTGATTATGGTAAAGTTGCTACCTATTTAGATTTAGCTAAAAAAATAGATAATGCAAAAGCTGTTAGAGCTGTAGCCTCGGCAAACGGAGCAAATTCAATTGGAGTTATAATTCCGTGCCATAGAATTATTGGAAGTAATGGAAAACTGGTAGGTTTTGCAGGAGGTTTGCATGTGAAAAAAAAATTGCTTAATTTAGAAAAGGAAAATTCTATATTAAGCAATACTATTCAATTTTAAAAACAGACCTTAATATCTAAGAATGTAAACCAATTTGAAGTCCTATGCTAAATCTTGGTAATTCTTTAATACCCAGCTCGTTCTTAATTTCGCTTTTAAATAAATCCGAATATCTATAATCAAATGATAAAACAAATTGTTTGTAACCAAAACGTAGTTTTGCACCATAGTAGTAATTTTCAAGATAATCTAATTGGCTATTAGTCACTTTTGTTGTGCTTGCTTGATATGGATTTGAGTTAATATTTTCTTTATAAATATGTTGCGAAAAAATCAGCCCGTTTATATAAGCTCCAATATCTACAAATTTACCAATAGAATTTCCTCTTCGCCCAAAATTTAATCTTAAATATATTTCAGGTCCTAATGTTCCAAATTTTATTGCATCAGAATTGTGTTTAATTTCTGAGATATTCTCAAAAGGCGTAAAAGTATTTGCCAAACTATAACGAGTTGACGAGTATTTAATATCGGCACCTGTTGCTAACCAATTGGTTATTTTTAATTTATACCTGTATCCAAACGAAAAAGTTCGCGATAAGCCGTATTTTATAGATAGTTGTTCTTCAATTGGATTTACTGAAAAAAAATCAATTCCAATATATGAATGAACATAATGTCTGTAATTTAAACCAAAGCTTGGTTTTTCGTAATACGAATCTTCCTCCATCAAAACTGTCTGTGCCTGTGTGTTAATAATAAGTGTTATAAGCATTAAGCTTAATAAAAATATTTTTTTCATAATTTTTATATTAAATTAGTAATGTTAGAACTAAGGAATGATACAATTATTCAAAGGTTCAATGATACAATTAAATAACTATATACCAATTCATTAAATAAATACAAATGTGTAAAAACTTTTGTATGGGTACTTATTAGGTGAAAAATAAAGTTTTACAACATAATATATAATGCAAAGGTAAAAAAAAGATTTATTTAATCTTAATTATTAATCAGTATTTTAAAAATAAATTTTTATCCTATGATAAAAAAATTAGACTTTTGACAAAAAACTTTGCCGTTTTTTTTCTATTAATATAATTTCATACCTAAATATAATCAATAATGAATATCTGGACAAA
>JAOZTW010000952.1 GCA_029938985.1 Bacteroidales bacterium
AATAGAAAACTACAACTATCTAATAATCTGGTAAATATGAAGGCAAAAACTTTAGCTATTAACTATTTTAACTTGTTTTTTTTGCTTTATTTTCTTCTATAAACATGCCAAATATCTGGGTATTATTATACAAAAGTTTTTATTTTATATTGACTATCATTAATTTATAAAATTTGTTTTATTTCGTAGATGTAAACCAATTCTTTATTCCTAATTTATTTTACCAGTTTTTTGTATCGTTCCATATTGCTATATTAAATCGTTGGTTAATACCAGCGTTTGGATGTCCAAAATATCCAACAAAATAAATATCTTTACCATCAGCCATCATACCCATAATTCCTTGTGAACTTGAAATAGCGAGTCCATCTCCAAGCTGTCTCCATTTGTCATCTATAAACACGGCAACATGATTCAGAGTATCATCGTCGCTATATTTTTTATCAAAAAAACCTCCAATATACACTTTTTCTTCGCTATCAACAGCCACACCATAAACAGAATAGGAACTTCCCCAACTTGCATATACTCCCATACCCATAGCCTCCCAACTTGAAGAATTCCAAGTTGCAATACCTTGTGAACGAATATTATCTCCCACATTTTTAAAACTTCCACCCGCATACAATTTTCCGTTTGAATATGCCAGTGAAAGCACATAATTATCACAACCTTCGCCAAGTGCAGTCCAATTTTGACCGTCCCATTTTGCAATATAATTAACTGAAACTTCTCCTGCTTCGGTAAATTCTCCTCCTACATATAAATTTCCTTGATTATCAGTAGCAAAAGCTCTAACACGTTTATTTACACCAGTTCCAACGGCTTCCCATTTTTTTGTGTTAGTGTTAAATCTTCTAATATATTTAAGTTCTACACTGTCGGTATTAAAAACGCCACCACCTATATAAACATATTCGTCCAAGACTGCAACAGCATAAACACCACCACTATTAGGTCCTCTTTGTTGGTCTTCATCGTAGTAGTCAATATCTCTAAGATTTTCCCACACACCACTTGCCACATTAAACTTACCAACACGTCCTGCAACAATGCCACCTATTTGAGAAAAGTCTCCTCCAAAATAAATGTTACCTTCCGAATCGGTATTTCCACAACGAATAAAATTACTGTGATATTGATCTATTCCTGGTACTTGTTCCCATTTATTAGTAGATGGTACCCAGCGAGTTAAACATTTCATATCCCAATCATCGTTCACATGTAAAAATGCTCCACATACATAAATTTTTCCATCTATTTCCGATTTAGCAATATCATAAGCATCACCTCCATTAATAGTGCCATCAAAATCAAAAAACCAATGATTATTTGATAAGATATTTGCAATAGAATCATTAGGGTCTAATTTTTCGTCTTCAGGTTTATCACATGCAAAAGCAAGAATAATTATTGAAACAAAAATTGGTAGTATTAATTTTTTCATCTTTTCAGTTTTTTTATAAATATTTATTAAATAGATTTAGGTTTAATTTAGTAACTAAAGTTTTTGCCTTCATATTTACCAGATTATTAGATAGTTGTAGTTTT
>JAOZTW010000382.1 GCA_029938985.1 Bacteroidales bacterium
TTTACAACAAAAGGTTATTACAATTAATTTAGGTACTTACGTCTTAATGCAGTAGGTTTTTAAAAATTTATAAAATAAAAGTTTTTGAAACAAAATTTCAAAACCAACAATAAGTAGATAGTTAGCTACTTACTACCATTAGCTATTTATTTACTTTAGATATATAATAAAAATCATAACTTCGGTGAAGATAAATAATTAATTGTTTCATTTTCACTTATATAAAAAAAACAAACAACAAAATTATGCAAAAAGGACAAATTGGCGTAACGAGTGAAAACATTTTTCCAATTATTAAAAAGTTTTTATACTCAGAACAAGAAATATTTTTAAGAGAACTTGTTTCAAACGCCACAGATGCAACTCAGAAAGTAAAAGCACTATCAAGAAAAGGAGAAATAACAGGTGACCTTGGCAACCTAACAATTAGAGTTAAAGTAGATAAAGAAGCAAAAACAATTACTATTTCGGATCAAGGAATAGGTATGACAGCAGAAGAAATTGAAAAATATATTAATCAAATAGCTTTTACGGGAGCAAACGATTTTTTAGATAAATACAAAGATAGTATTGATGCAATTATTGGACATTTTGGACTTGGTTTCTATTCTTCATTCATGGTGGCGGAGAAGGTTGAAATTATAACAAAATCGTATAAAGAAGATTCAAAAGCAGCAAAATGGTCATGCGATGGCTCTCCAAACTATAGTATTGAAGAGACTGAAAAAGAAAGCAGAGGGACTGATATTATCCTTTATATAGACGAAGAGTCAAAAGAATATTTAGAAGATAGCAAAATTAAAGGCTTGTTGGAAAAATATTGTAAATTTCTTCCAATAGAAATTGGTTTTGGAAAAGAGAAAGAATGGAAAGACGAAAAACAAGTTGATACCGATAAAGACGTTATAATTAATGATATAAATCCTCTTTGGAAGCAAAAACCTGCTGATTTAAAAGATGAAGATTATATGGCTTTTTATAAAAAACTTTATCCAGCAAGTTTTGAAGACCCATTGTTTCATATCCATTTGAACGTTGATTATCCGTTTAATCTTAGTGGAATTTTATATTTCCCAAGATTGAGAAGCAATTTAGAATTTCAAAAAAATAAAATACAATTATTTTCAAATCAAGTTTTTGTAACTGATTCGGTAGAAAATATTGTTTCCGATTTTTTAACTTTACTACATGGTGTGATTGACTCGCCTGATATACCGCTTAATGTTTCGAGAAGTTATCTTCAAGGTGATTCTAATGTTAGAAAAATTGCCTCGCATATTACTAAAAAAGTTTCTGCCAAATTGTCTGAAATTTTTAAAGAAAACAGAGAAGATTTTGAGAAAAAATGGGACGACCTTCGCATGTTTATACAATATGGTATGCTTAGCGATGAAAAATTTTATGACCGCTCAAAAGACTTTTTCTTGTTCAAAAACACTGAAAATAAATATTTTACATTAGAAGAATATAGAAAAATAGTTGAAGCAAACCAAACTGATAAAGATAAAAATCTTATTATACTTTATGCTACCAATCTTATTGAGCAATACAAATTTGTGGAAGATGCAAAAGCAAAAGGATATGATATTTTATTATTAGACGGACAGCTTGACTCTCATTTCCTTAATCATTTTGAAGGAAAACAAGAAAACGTTAAATTCACAAGAGTTGACTCTGATGTTGTAGATAATTTAGTTAGAAAAGAAGACAAAGTAGCTACCGAATTAAGCAAAGAAACGCAAGAAGAACTTACTCCTATTTTTGAAAGTCAAAGTGCTATGAGTGTTGGTTCAATGTCGTTTTGGGTGCAGTACGAGGCTCTAAACGAAACCGAAATGCCTGTTGTAATTACCCAATCGGAACACATGAGAAGAATGAAAGAAATGGGTAAACTTGGTGGAGCAGAAGCTAAATTTTATAACAATCTTCCTGACAATTATAGCTTGGTAATCAATACTAACCACTCTATAATTAAACAAATTATTGAAGAGAAAGAAACGGCTATTGGCGATAAACTTAAAGAGTATTACGGCAACGAAACTGCTTTAAACAGCGACCTTGAGGCAATTAATAATTTGACAAAAGATAAAAAAGAGGAAGAAATTTCTCAGGAAGAAAAAGATAAAAAATCGGAATTGGAAGGAAAAATTAACGATTTAAAAACGGAAAAAACAACTGCTTTGAAAGATTATGGTAAAGAAAACAAACTTGTAAAACAAGTTATTGACCTTGCTTTGCTTGCAAACAATCTACTTAAAGGTGCTGACTTAACAAAATTTGTTAGACGTTCGGTACAATTTATTGAAAGATAAAATTTTGGGATTTTTAATCCAAACTTAATATAAAAAAACCTTAAACTTAATTGTTTAAGGTTTTTGTTTTTAATAAAATAAATCATTTTTAGGCATGTTTCAAATAAATGAAAAATAGTTGACACTTTTTTATCAGTTGCCACGTGCTTCAGAACTCACAAAATTAGTCTGTTTTAGAATTTTCCTAAAAACTATTTGGAAATAAACAATTTTGATGTCTTTTATTATTAGGTGTTTGAAAATTATTTATTTCTGTGTGATTGTGTTTGTATTCTATAAATCCTTTGTTTTTGTGAGTTCTGGTGCTTTAGCACGTAGATAAAAATTGATAAATGGAATTTAATTATTTCATGATTTTTTTTGTTACCAAAAAATTGTTGTATATGCTTAGTGAAAAAGAAAAAAGGTGTTTTTTACGAGTGTCAAGTTCAAGGTTTTTTTGAAATATTAGAATTAAAGTTTACCTTTGTAAATGAGCATTTTAATATTTCAAATACAACGAAGAAATTGACACTCGTAAAAAACGCCATAATTTTCTACTCTCATTTTCAACATTATACAATAATTCGTGTGAAAATTTACAAACACTAAGTAATTATGTTTCAAATTTATTAAAATATATTTTGATTTTTTAAAAATCTTTAATTATATTTGCAAAAAGTATAATGTAAACACATTTCGGCTACCCACTTAAAGTTGGACAAAAAAAACTTTGGCAAAGTTGTGGCTATCACTAATATACTGCGAATTACAATTTTATTATTATAAAATCCAACGTTAGGTGGATAGCCCACACTTCACATATATAAACGACACTTTTTAAGGTCAATTTTTCAAATTAAGTAAACAGAATTTTTAATCTATAAAATCAAATAATATGAAAAACAATTTTTTTTTAATACTATTTATTTGTTTTACAATTTTGGGTTGCACAAAATCTGATGACGATAATAATAATAATAATGAAACAGAAATGATTGATAAAACGAAAATTTTAGAATTAGTAAACAAATCACGAAGCAGTGGATGTAATTGTGGGTCAGCATATTTTCCGCCAGTAACAGAATTAACATGGAATGATAAATTGGAAACTGCCGCACAAAAACATTCAGATTGGATGTCAGAAAACAATAAATTAAGTCATACTGGAGAAAATAATTCATCAGCAGGCGATAGAATTACCGCAGAAGAATATACTTGGAACGCTTACGGCGAAAACATAGCAGAAGGTTACACAACAGAAGAAGCTGTGGTGCAAGGCTGGCTTGATAGCGAAGGACATTGTAAAAATATTATGAGCGGAAATTTTTCGGAAATGGGAGTGGCATTAACTGGTACATACTGGACACAAGTTTTTGCTAATAGTTTTTAATTTGCAAATATAATAAATATAAAAATGTTAAAAAACGAAAAAAAGGCTATAGAATTTTATAAAAAGGCTATTGAATTCTCTGATAATAAAGAATACAAAAAAGCAAAACTAAATTATGAAAAAGCTATTGAATTTAATCCAAATTTTGTAAAGCCTTATAATAATCTCGCATTTCTATTAATCTCGTATTTTAGTGAACATGAAAAAGCTAAAGAGTATTTAGAGAAAGCTATTGAGTTAGATTCAAATAATGCAGATTATAATATGCTCGCAATTGTTTTAATAAAATATTTTAATGAATTTGAAAAAGCAGAAGAATATTTAAACAAAGCAATTGAACTAAATCCAAATGATGCAACAGCCTATAATAATTTAGGAGTTCTTTTTGGTAGTTACATAAAAAAACATAATAAAGCAAAACAATTTTATGAAAAAGCTATTGAACTAAATCCAAAAGACGCAAAAGCATATTATAATCTTCATAACCTTTTTAAAAATCATTTTAATGAAGAAGAAAAGGCAAAACTATATTATGAAAAATACACTGAACTTATTAAAGCCGATGATGTAAATTTTACTTGGCAAGCTTCAAAAAAAATAAAAGCTATTGATTCTATTTCTATAAAAAATTATTATAGTATAAAAAATATACAAATAAATAATCTTAAAGCAGAAAAAGAGATATATTTTCTTGGAGAAAATGGAGACGGCAAAACAATACTTTTGCAAGCAATATTTTTGGCTTTTCAACAGCATTTTATTGAAAATTATGCTAACAAAAACTATGTAGGTAATGTATTAGAAGCAATAGAGCAAAACAAAAATTTATTTACAGAAGCAAGCGACAATAATGATAGTGTTTTTAAATCAAAAGCTGCTAAATATGCTGAAAATATTTATGCTTACGGTGTTAATCGAAATAAAATTGAAAATGGAAAGGAAGATAAATATAATTTTATGACTTTGTTTAGCAATGAAATAAAATTGCAAAATCCATCTGAATGGTTACAAGAACTGGATTATTACGAGAAATCTAATGATTATAGTCAACTACCATTAAGCAAAGCAAAAGAAATTTTAAAAACTATTTTAAATAATAATGTAGAAATAGAAGTAAATCACAAAGAAGTTAAATATATAGAACGTGGTACAAGCTTAGAATTTCATGAACTTTCTGATGGTTACAGAAGTGTGCTTACTTTGGTTGCCGACTTGATAGTGAAGTTTTCGAGGAAACAACCCAACGTAAAAGATACAAGCGATTTTGAGGGAATTGTTTTGATAGATGAAATAGATTTACATTTGCACCCAAAATGGGCATTTACTATTGTTAGGAAATTAAAAGAATGGTTTCCAAAAATTCAATGGTTTATTACAACACACAATCCAATTATTACACTTGGAGCGTCGGAAGATGCGGTTTTTTATAAACTTTATAAAGAAGATGGTGAGGTGAAAATAAATGAGCCTATAAAAAAATTAAATATGACTGCTAATAGTCTCATTACATCACTGTTGTGGCGTTTGGATAGTTTTACAACTACAGGAATAAAAACAAAATCAATAAGCAGTGATGATTATATTTATCAAAAAATACATGAGGTTATTTCAAAACGCATACAAAATGAACCTAAGCTAATGGACAACGATATTATGAAAATGATTGAAACTGAACTTGAAAAGATTGATGCACTGAATTAGAAATTATTAAATCATATTAAAATCATTATTAAATTATAATTTATTAACTATAACCTGAAAAGTCGGGAAAACTTTTATAGCAATAATTAACTATCTGATATTCAAAACA
>JAOZTW010000383.1 GCA_029938985.1 Bacteroidales bacterium
TTGCCAAAAACATAGAAATTTTTACTTACTATCTAAATATTTAAAAGTCTCTAATGTAGTTAAAACAAAAAAGATAGCAAGTATTACTTGCTATCTTTTTCTATTAGAGTGATTCAACTGGGATTCGTCGTGAAACACTGCAATTACCTGATAGTCTGCAATATAATGCAATTTTTTTTTGTCAAAAGGGTCAAATTAGGGTTCTCTGTATTATTATTCTGCAAAGTTAGGAAAATTATAATAACTTTGCAAAAAAATACTCATTTTATTATATCAAAATATTCGGGATAAATTTTGGATGTGTAAATTTATTTGTTTATGTTATTGAAAAAGAACTTCAAATTTTACTGTTGTCATTTTTAACTTTTTTTATTGATTTTATTATCATAATAGTTGTATCTCAATGATGATAATATTTTTTCAAAAATCACTCAATTTATTGCCTTTTTTTTGTAGATATTATTAATACTTTTTCAAAGCTATTTTTATTATTGTCGGGTATCGAAACTACAAAATCATCTGTAATATATTTGTATTCATCTCGTTGTTCTGTTTGTACTTTTTTCATTTTTTTTGTACTAGCGTTAAGTTGCAAACGCTCTCTTCCAAAAGGAGCGGCAATAATAAAACTATAAGGTAACTCATATTCTTTATCAACCAAATCAGAGCTAATCTTTTTGTTCTCGAGCAACAATAGTCTTTCGCCGTTTTGTAAATAATAAATTAATTGCAAATAACATTTTTTGTTAGCTTTAATGCGAATACGCATTTGCTCATCCTCTATGAATTCTAAATAGCTCGTTCCTTTGTTAGTAATAATTTCTACTTCAAGTTGTTTTTCTGCAAAAAAACCAACATCGTTAATATAAGCTAATACTGTAAAAACAGTACCAATAACAGCTGTAATACTTAAAATAATTTTAATAGTTTTTTTCATGTGTAAAATTTATTTATCTTTATATTTATAATACTTTTCTACATTTGATTGATTTGTAATATGATAGTATAATTTTAACTTTATATAAATATCTGACTTACCTGTAATCTCTCTTGTTTGAAAAACGGTATGATGATCATCTATATTTTGTGAAAGATAATATTCATCCATATTTGTGTTTTGTTGATAAGCCATCTTGTTTACCCAATCCAAAGAGAAGCCTATTTTCAAAGGACTCAGTAAATAAGTAAAACCTATTGAAAAAAATGGTTGGAATGGTAGTTTCGTTTTTATTCTTTGAGAGCTAATTTTGTCTTCTAAATTATAATTAGTATAAAATCCGTATCGTTCAATATCGTGTAATGGTAGTTGCTTGCCACCATATCGTTCGTAAACTCCATGATATGTATAAGTACCTTTATAGTTAATTTTCAATGTGTTATATAGATGTATTTTTACGCCTACTTTTAATTCACATTCAATCAATTTTTCAATAATAGAAAATTTTAAATTACCAGAAATAGGTGTAGTGTAACTTACTAATCTGATGTTTTCATTAATATTGTTACCATAAATATATTTGTAATAGTTTTCTGCATCTTTATCTGTGTGAGCAAAATTGTCAACATAATTTGAGTAAGTAAGTTGAGTTAAATAAGTATTTCGTTCCAAGCCAATAAAACTTATACCCCATTTTAATGTTGAAAAATCTGTAAAGTACCAATCAAATTCGAAACTAAAATTACTTATTCCTAAAGCGTTAGCAGATGAAACAGCATCTGAAAATTTGCTATTAGCTATACTATTTAATTGGCTGTTGGTATGTGAATACCAATTGACAGAAAAATACACTATTACAGGAGGAGGCATATAAGCTGTTCTAAATATGTTTACAAATAATTGTCGTTTTCCTTCTTTGTAAGATTGATTGTAACCTTTAGTATATAAAGATAGTTCATTACGAGTACTGTCTTTTTGAGAAAATGTATTTATTGAGAATAATATTAAAAAAACAGTAATTATTATTTTGAAATTATTTGTCATTTTTGTCAAATGTTATATAGTCTATACTAAATGGGGTTTTTATGTAAGTCTCTTTTATAATGGTTTTTAATTTGGTATCAATTGGATTTCCTCGTCCATCTGTAAAAACAATAATTCTATTATTACCTCCATCTATATAACTTTGAGTAATAATCTTAAGAGCAACTAAATAAGCATTTTCATGTGTTATATTTATAGATTCTTTTACCAACTCACCACTTCTGTTTCTATATTGAGAATATTTTATTATTTCATAATTTTCAATTTTTTTATACGAAAATTCTTTTTTATCTCTACTTTCAAACACAGTATCTGTACTTATTAACTTACAAAGCGAAGCATTGTCTTTACTTTTTATTTTTCTTATTTTTTTTAAAATACTCCTTGAATCATTGGCAGTAGTGCTTATGTAATTAAAATAGCTACCTTTTGCAATACTATCAACATAATCATATCCAATTATTGATATTTGGTCTAATGGGTTTAAGTAAGCTAACCATAATTTTATGGTTTGTTTTATTTTTCTTAATTCTGATTTTTTTAATGAAGAGTCTATTATAAAAACTATATTTTTTTTGCTAGTAGCAGTTGTTATAGTTTTGGTTTTAAAACACCATAAACCACTGGTTTTTGTTCCTATCCAAATTTTTGTACTGTCTGATTTATATTTTTCAGTACGTATTGATAGTGGAATTATTTCATTTTTTTTGTTTTCGATTTTGTTTTTATAATCATCATAAAAATCAAAAGTTTCCCAATAACCTCTCACATCATAACGTATTATTTTTGATGATGCTATCCATAAATTACCACCATGGTCTAAAAACATATCTTCTACTTTTTCTATTTTTTTCAATTTATTTCGCTGTACATTTGATTTTGCTGTTGTTCCATGATTGCTTACCAAAATTTTCCATTCATGGCGTTCACGATGATATTTCCAAATCTTATCATGTCCTGCACAAAACATAACACTGTCATTGCCTACTATTTGATTTACTTTATATTTAGGAGCTTTTCGTGATGTTTCAAATTCAAAAGTTTTATCTTTTTCATTATAAGTATATATTCCTTTATTAGTGCCTATCCATATTTTATTGTCATTATCTACATAAAGACAATTTACTGAGGCTGTTTGTTCTTTGTCATCAGTAAAATAAGTATATTTTTGATTTTTTTTATTAAATTGAATAAATCCTAACTCTGAAGGGTCAGGAAATAATATATTATCACTTTCGTCAAAAGCAATATCCTTTACATTATAACTATCAGATGCAAATAAGTGTCTTACTGTAGGGTTGTTTAAGTTAAAAACTTCGCCTCTATCTTTTACACACCAAACATGGCTTTTGTCATTGTTGATAAGATAAATTGTTTCATTCTTGGTGCCAGCAACAATATTTACACAGTTGTTTTGCAACAAAAAAACTCCATTACTAGATACATTCAGATACTTATCACCTCCCAAAATTGAAATATCTGTTATTCTTCCGTATTCTTGATAATTTTCATATTTTGTAATTCTATCAATATCATTTTGTGATATTACAAATTGTGTTGCTACAAAAAATAATATTACTGTAAAAATTGATTTCATTTATTTTTTCTTTTTTAAATTAAACTTATTGTTTTTTGGAGTTATAAATATAAGCGGTCTATCTTTTCTCGTCTCTGGGTCAATATTATCTATTTCAAACTTAATACTATATTTGCCTTTTGGTGTTTTATTTGTATTTTGTTCTTCTCTATCCCAACGAAATTCACCATTTAAAAGTACAAGAGTACCTTTATCAAACGTTTTTGCTCCTCGTTTTATAATGTATCTAATATCCTTACCTTTTATTGATTCGTTTCCCCCAAACCTTATTATTACTCTTTCTGCCTTATGATTTTTTTTGGTTTTTGGTTTTTTATTAATAGCTTTTTCCGAAATATTTCCGTTTTTATCTACCACATCAATAATTAGAGAGTTGTTAAGAATATCTTGCAATCTATACCATTCTAAAAGATCAGTAGTTGCTTTCAATTTGTTTTTTGTTTCTGTGAGTTCAATATCTTTTTGTTTTAACTGTCTAACTTTTGCTTCTTTTCTTTTTTTTTCTGCATCTCTTTCTTTTTCTGTTTCTATTAACTTTTTATTCGTCACTTTTAGCTCTTTTTCTTTTGCAATCAAGCGTGTGTTTGTTGTATCAAATCTATTCTCCCATACATCTCTTTCTTTTTTATAACTTAATGCTTTTCTTTTCCAGTAATTTCTGTCTGATGTAATAGCCGAACAGTCGCTTTTCTTTGAATTGTCGGCTTGTAAATCGCCATTGTCTTTTTTAAGACGATTGATCTCTGCATTTTTGGATATAACTAAATCCATACGACTTTCAGACTCAATTCGCAATTTTTCAATATACACTTTACACGCAGGGTCAACTCCAAAACATTGTGAATATACATTTATTATTGAAAAAAACAAAAAAAAAAGTAACAGTATTTTTTTCATATTATTTTAAATTAATATTTTTAAAATTATTAAATTTTTGTTCATAAGACAATAAAATTGAATCAGTATTTTGTAATTCATCTTTTATATATTCTAAATTTGTTTCTTCAATTTTAGATACATTGAATTTGGTAATCTCATTCATATTCATAATTTCCATTTCTATGTCTGATATCAAATGCCGAATTTCTTTTTTTGATGTATTCTTCTTTTTTTTTATATTATCCAAAAACTTCTCAAACTCAGTAGTAAGTTCAAAATAATCTATTTTTTTATAAATAATTTGTTTTTGAATCTTTGTTTTTGGTGCGTCTTTGTCATTTATAAATTGTTCATATTTTTGCAACTCTATTTTAAGTTTTTTAGAATATTTATCTTCTATCTGTTTTTGATAAACAGGATCAAACTCTTTTTCTAAATTTTCAAAATCATCTGGGTTTACAACAACTCCATTTATTTCGAAACTACTACTATCATTTTCGTTTCCACTATTATTATTACTATTTTTGTTTCCACAAGCATAAGTTAATACCAAAAAAAATGATACTACTAAAATAAATTTATAATTTCTTTTTGTTTTCATGTTAAATTATATTAAATTTGTAAAATTTTCGCAAAGATATTATTTTTATTAAAACTAAAAAATATAAATATGAAATATTTATTAAAAATTATTTTTTTCTTGCTTTTTGTATTATTATTTTCTATAAAAACAGAAGCTCAAATAACATTAAACATCAGTGCAGATAACAATTCTATTTGTATGGGAGCTACTGTAGTACTGACAGTTGAGGCGAGTGGAGGTGTGGAACCATACGATTTTTCGTGGTCACCCTCCGAATTTTTACTTACCAACAATGTGGAAATAGTTAAAGGAGTACCTAATGAAACTATGACTTTTTCTATTACTGTTACCGATAGCAATCTTGAAACAAAGTCTGGAGATATAGAAATTATTGTTCACCCAAAACCGATAGCAAATTTTACGCCATCAGATGGTAGCACTGTTTGTGATGG
>JAOZTW010000384.1 GCA_029938985.1 Bacteroidales bacterium
GCCATAGCATTAAATAGGCTTTCGCCAATATCAATCAATTCCCAATTTGCACCATTATAAGTAAAAAGATTTTGGTTGCCTCCAAAAAATAACACACCATCATTATTCTGACTAATTGTGAGTATTTTTTGATTTCTCAAAGAATTTTCTGAATTATAATAATTTTCAAAAATAGGAATCCCTTGATTAGAATTTTGGGCAAATGCACCGAAATATATGCTCAATAGAAGAATAATTAAAGTTATTTTATTTAGTATTTTTTTTGTCATAGACAAAGGAATTATGAGGTTTTATCAAAATTTTAACTACGAAAGTAAAATAAATTTTTAAATCTTAAAAATAAAATTTAATATTGTAAATAAATTTAAAATTATGAAACTATCAAATAACAAAAAGAAAGCAAAAAAACTGGTTTTAAAAATATTGTTTTCTATACTTGCATTATTGTTTGTATTTTACATGTTTTCGTTGCCTAATCAACTGTTTAAGACTCCTATTTCAACAATTATATTTGATAAAAATGATAATTTATTAGGTGCTCATATTGCAAACGACGGGCAGTGGAGATTTCCTCAAAATAACAATATTCCAGAAAAATTTTCTAAATGTTTAATTCGTTTTGAAGACAAAAGATTTTACCGACATTTTGGCATAGATATTTTAGCTATGGCAAGAGCTTTTTCAATAAATATTAAATCTCAGAAAATTAAAAGTGGAGGAAGTACAATTTCAATGCAGGTAATAAGACTCTCTCGTAACGGTAAATCAAGAAATATTTATCAAAAAATTGTTGAAATAATTCTTGCAACAAGAATGGAACTTACTTATTCAAAGGCAGAAATTTTATCATTATATGCTTCAAATGCTCCTTTTGGGGGTAATGTTGTGGGACTTGATGCTGCATCTTGGAGGTATTTTGGGCGAGGACCAAATGATTTATCTTGGGCAGAATGTGCTATGCTTGCCGTTTTGCCAAACAGTCCAGCTCTAATTCACCCTGGAAAAAATAGAAATTTTTTGTTTGAAAAAAGAAACAGACTTTTAAAAACTCTTTTTGAAGAGGGCGTGATTGATGAAGACACTTATTTGTTGTCAAAAGAAGAGTTTATTCCAGAAAAACCAAAACCTTTTCCTCAATTTTCGCCACATTTATTGTCAAGAATTAGATATAATAATAAATCGTATGCAAAAACCAAAACTACAATAGATTTAGAAATTCAAAAACAAGTAAATAGAATTATTAATACTAATTATAAACATTTGTCTGCCAATGGTATTGAAAATCAAGCGGCCTTAGTTATTGATGTTCAAACTGGCGATGTAATTGCATATATAGGTAATACTTTTCATAAAAAAGGAAATACTAATGGAAATTTTGTAGATATAATTACAGCTAATCGTAGTCCTGGAAGTGTCTTTAAACCATATCTTTATGCTTCAATGTTGAGTTCTGGCGAAATTCTTCCACACTCTCTTATAGCTGATGTACCGTTACAAATTGCAGGTTTTTCGCCAAAAAACTATAACAGAGGATACGATGGAGCTGTACCTGCTTCAAAAGCTTTGGCTCGCTCGCTTAATATTCCTGCTGTTAGAATGTTACGAGCGTATGGAGTAGCCGTTTTTCATCATAAATTAAAAAAAATTGGAATTTCTACAATTAACAAACCACCTGATTACTACGGATTATCATTAATAATTGGTGGTTGTGAAGCAAAATTATGGGAAATGGTTGGTACTTACGCATCTATGGCACGTACTTTAACTAATTATTTTGATAATAATGGAAAATATAATAGAGCTGATTATTTTGAGCCTAATTATTTATTTGATAAATCTAAAAGCTTAGAAAAAAACAGAAATAGAACAGAACTTGAAAAAGATTCATATCTTTCTGCTTCGGCAATATATTTTACTTTTAAAGCAATGCTTGATGTTGAACGTCCTGATGCTGAGAGCCAATGGGAAATGTTTGGTTCGTCAAAGAAAATTGCTTGGAAAACTGGAACAAGTTTTGGATTTAGAGATGCTTGGGCGATAGGTGTTACCCCTCAATATGTTGTGGGTGTGTGGGTTGGTAATTCAGACGGTGAGGGCAGACCAGATTTAGTGGGTGTTAAGTCGGCCGCTCCTATTTTATTCGAAATATTCGATGTTTTACCTACAAATAACAGTTGGTTTAATATGCCTTACAACGATATGAGTAAAATTGCGGTCTGTAAAAAAAGTGGTTTTTTGGCTTCAGATATTTGCACAAATATTGATACTATTTGGGTGCCAAAAATGGGAATAAGCTCTGATGTTTGTCCTTATCATCAACTTATACATTTAGACCAAACAGGTAAATATCAGGTTGATAGCGATTGTGAATCTATTGACAATATTCAACATGTGCCTTGGTTTGTGCTACCACCAGCTATGGAATGGTATTATAAACAAAAAAATGCACAGTACAAATCGCTACCACCTTTTAGAGACGATTGTATTGATAACAAGACAAATAGTTCTATGCAAATAATTTATCCGAAAAATAATGCTAAAATTTATGTTCCTGTTAATATTGGAGGAAATCAAGGAAAAACTGTTTTTGTGGTAGCTCATAGAAATACAAAAACAAGTATTTTTTGGCATGTTGATGATAACTATGTTGGAAAAACAGTTAATTTTCACCGAATTGCACTTAATCCTAAAGCAGGAAAACACACTTTAACAGTGATAGATGAAAATGGCGAAAAAATTACTACTAATTTTGAAGTAGTAAAATAAGAAATTAATTAAGAATTAGGAATTAGGAACTAAAAAATTGGTTTATACCTTAAAATTCAAATAATTATATAATTTTTGTTAATAAAACAAAGTTTTAAAACATAACAATAAGTGTGTAAACCAATTCTTAATTCCTAATTCTTAATTCCTAATTTACTTTAAGAACATCTGCAAATGCTTTCTTTAAGTTTTCTTTTGGTAAAGCACCTTGTGACATTTGAGGTTGCCCTTCTTTTGGAACAAAAAGTAAAGATGGTATGCTCTGAATACCAAACATTCCTGCCAAATTACGTTCTTTTTCGGTGTCAATTTTATATATGTTTAACTTGCCATCATATTCTTTTTGAAGCTCTTCTAAAACAGGAGCAATCATTTTGCAAGGTCCACACCAATCTGCATAAAAATCAATTAGGCAAGGTAATTCGCCTTCAAATTTCCATTCTTTGTTTTTTTCGTAGTTAAAAACTTTTGTTTTAAATGTTTCCTCATTTAAATATTCTACTTGTGCCATTTTATAATTTTTTTATATTAATAAATCTATATACATTGTTTTATTCAACAAGTATCAAATTATATACCAACAAAAAATGACTGACAAAATTACCGTTTTTTAAAAATAAAATATTTTTTTCAAAATAATGTTATTAGAATAAAATTTTTTTCTATATTTGCAGTTTATTAAATGTAAGGAATGTGTAAGGCATATTAAAACAAAAATTACTCCTTAATTTTATAGGTCAATTAAATATTCATAATATGCCAAAAAAATTATTTATTTAAAATTTATTTATTAATCTAAAAACAAAAATCATGAAAAAAGTTAGTTTATTATTAACAGTTGTAATTATTGCAAGTATGGCAATTACTTTTAGCAGTTGCAAAAAGAAGTATGAACCTTCAATGACTTGTAAAGTGGATGGCGAAGAATATTCGTCTCTTATCAGATTGAATTACAGAGGAGGAATGTCTGATTTTGACAACAAAGAAGTATTTTTACTAAACGGTAGTGATAATTTATTAATTAGTAGCGGAAAATATTTATCTATTTTAATTGGAGGAACAGAAACGAAAACTTTTAATCTTAGTACTCAAAGTATTTTTACAGCTGCTGCTGGTTGTACTGCTGTTTGGAGTCCAGGTGGACAGTCTTCCGCAGAAGATACTTCTGCTGCAGGTAGATATACTGCAAATGGAGGAACTGTTGAAATTACTGCTGTTGACGAAGACGAAAAAAGAATTTCTGGTACTTTTAGTTTTGAACTATTAGATCCAAAAGACCTTACGGCTGCAAAAATTTCTATTACAGAAGGTCAATTTACAGATGTAAAATATTCGAATGTAAGTGTTGGAACTGCATTACTTAGTGCATTTTTATAAAATTAATGAATAAAATAAAATTAAGCCGTATAAATTGTATTTATACGGCTTTTTTTGTAGTTAGATTAGTTAGTGGTTAATTTTTTCAAAGGTGCGTAGCACCGAAATATTTGTAGCACATAGCACCGAAATGTTTGTAGGAAATCATCTAATACTACAATATTACTTGATTTTTTTGATATGAAATCTGATAGTCATTAAATATAATACATGCTTAAAAAAACAAATTTTTACAATAAAATAGTATTTTTAAAATATTATTTTATCTTTGCCAAAATTTTTAAAATGGTAAAAATAGGAAAATATAATAATTTAAGGATAGTAAAAGAAGTTGATTTTGGATTGTATCTTGATGGAGGTGAGGAATATGGAGAAATATTATTGCCCATAAGATATGTATCTCCTACTTTTAAGGTAGATGATGTAATTGAGGTATTTATATATTTCGATTCAGAAGATAGAATTATTGCAACAACAGAAATGCCAATAACTACTGTAGGTGAGTTTGCACTCTTAAAAGTTCTGTCGGTTAATAAGATAGGTGTTTTTTTGGATTGGGGACTACCTAAAGATGTGTTAGTGCCTTTTAGAGAACAAAAAAAGACGATGGAGGTGGGAAAATACTACTTTGTTTATTTATATGTTGACGATAAAACGAATAGAATTGTGGCTTCTTCAAAATTAGATAAATTTTTGAGTAAAGATATTGCAGAATACGAAGAAAATGAAGAAGTTGACATATTTGTTACCAACAAAACAGATATAGGCTACAAAGCAATAGTAAACAATACATATTGGGGCTTGTTGTTTAACAATGAGGTTTTTAAACCTCTCGACAGAGGCTTGCGAACAAAAGCATATATTAAACAGATAAGAGACGATGGTAAAATTGATATATCATTAGAAAAACCTGGTTTTGAAAAAATAGAAGGTCTTGCCAAAGAAATACTTAACAGTATTAATGCAAACAATGGTTTTATATCTATAAACGACAAAAGCTCTCCACAAGAAATTTATCAAATGTTTGGAATAAGTAAAAAAAACTTCAAAAAAGCTGTTGGCACACTTTACAAACTACGTAAAATAAAAATTGAAAAAAATGGTATTAGATTAGGAATTAAGAATTAGGAATTGGTTCACACATTAAAATTCAATTATTTGTAAAATACGGAGCCTTTTATAACATAATAATCTTTTAATAGCAAATATTTTTATCTATTTTATTGCACCAGCTGTGCAAAACAACGATAGAATTAATTGGTAACATACATGGACATTGCACTTCCAGTGGCAGGGCTGTTGCATTCTAATTTTTAATAATAAAAATTTATAATTCTATGAAAAA